>JBLMXG010000188.1:0-21174 GCA_050257635.1 Chloroflexota bacterium | reverse complement strand
GTCATGTAAGATCAATAGCGGCTCAGATCGTTGTTCAGTTCTTGCATTCCGACAGTAACCATAGGGTTATCTTCGGAACGCCAGATAAGCTTCCGCCCAGGCTACATTATCCGTCGTAGAGAAAACCATTTGATGCCCGACAGCTTAAATCGTTCCACTGACTCCAAAGATGTGTCGAATCCCTTTGAACGATTTGAACCCTTAGAATTTTCTTAATAACCCGACGACCTTCCCGGCGATGCGAAACTCCCCTTCCAAAACGGTAATTGGTGCATATTTCTCATTTTCTGCTTTAAGCGTAACCACACCGCCTTTTTTAAAGAATCGCTTTAAGGTCGCCTCGCCGTCGATCAGGGCGCAGACAATCTCGCCGTTTTCCGCCGTGGCTTGCTGCTTGACGATCACCCGGTCGCCGTCGAGAATACCGGCGCCGATCATGCTGTCGCCTTTGACTTGAAGCGCGAAGGTTTTCCCGCGGCCCATGTCGTCGGGAACGGTGAGCAGCCCCTCGATATTTTCTTCGCTGTAAAACGGCTTGCCGGCGGGCACTCGACCCAGGACCGCCACCTCGCGGGTGGCGGTCAAAGCCGACTTGCCCAGGGCGTTGACGACTTCGATGGCGCGCTTGCCGACCCGGCGGATGTAGCCCTTTTTCTCTAGGGCCTTGAGATGATCGGAGACGCCGTTGGTCGAGGCGATCTTGAATTGCTTGCCGATCTCGTGAATCGATGGGGCGAAGCCCTTCTCGCGAATGCTCTTCAGCAGGAAATCGTAGATCGCTTTTTGCCGATCGGTGAGCAACGGAAGCATGAATGGCTATATACTGAAATTATTTTCAGTAGTCAACTGCGCGCTCAAATCGCGTGGGTTCCAGCTGTTCCAAACGTTTTCGGAACAGATCAAACCGTTGGTCACACTAACGATCTGAACGGCTTGATCTCTGACCTAAACCGGTTGGAACTTTTGGAACGGAGCGAAGCGGTAGAACGACTGGAACGGTTTAATGCGCCCAGCGCATTAAACTCTTTTTCGCTGGTGCGCGAGATAATCGACCAGGAGATATTCTCCGAGCCTATCGGGGCGGGTGTAAAAGGCGCGGCCCTTGTTGATGCGGGTGAGATCGTCGACGAAGCCGCGCAGCACCGGGCTGTCGTCGAGCATAAAGGTGTTGATGGTGATGCCCTTGCGCGTGATTCGTTCGACTTCTTTCAAGGTCTCCTCGGCGGCCCGCTGGCTGATACCGCCGAAGCTCAGCGGCCATTCGCAATAGAGCCTTCCTTGCCGGCAATAGGCGGTCGGCTGGCCGTCGGTGATCACGATCATCTGCTGATTGACGCTGGGTTTCTTGCCGAGCATTTCCGTGGCCAGATGCAGGCCGTCCTGCAAATTGGTGAACGGGTCACCCATGTTCCAGGTCGCTTGCGGCAGATCCTTGGCCTTCAATTCCACCGCGCGGGTAAAGAAACCGACGATGCCGAAGTAATCGCGCGGATGGAGCGAGCGCACCAGACTTTCCATCGCCAGCGCAACTTTTTTTGCCGCGGCGAAGCGGCCCTCCCAGCTCATCGACCAGCTCATGTCTAAAAGCAGCACGGTGGCCGCGCGGGTGTTATACTCCGACTCGTAGACCGCGAAATCCTTCGGTCCGATCCTGACCGGCACGCCGCCGCCGTGCAGCAGCGCGTTTTTGAGCGTCTGGATCATGTTGATGTGCAGCGGTTCTCCCTGGACATAGGGCCGGCTGGTCTCGACGAGCAGCTCCTGGGTGCCGCGGTTGCGGGTCGAGTGGCGCCCCATGCCGTCGCGTCTTAGCTGCTGGTAAATATCCCGCAGCGCCAGCTGGCCGACGCGCCGCACCCCTTTGGGGGTCAGCTCAAAGCGCTCGCCCTGCTCGAGGACGTAGCCGCCCTCTTCAAGCAGCGATTGCATGCGCATCACGCCTTCGAAATCCTGCTTGGGGTCGCCGCCGAGTAGTTTCTCGAGCAACTCTTGATCGACATCCTTGAGCTGCATGCCGGAGAGCTGGGACTCCAGCTTGCGCAAGTCTTCCATGCGTTCCATTAACTCTTGGGATTGCTGGAACTGCATCGGCGTCTGGCCGCGGAAGAGGCTGCCTTCGCGCCGCAGCCAGTTTTCCAGCTTGCGGATCTGCTCCAGCTGCATCACCAGCTGTTGAAACTCCTTCGCCGCATCAGCGTTCTCGAAAGGATAGGAAGTGAGCTTATCGATCGCTTCGCTGCTCTTGCCCGGCAGGTCATTCAGAAACTGTTTCTTGTCTTGAACGTCCTTGCCCGCCTGATCCATCTGTTCGAGGGTGTTGCGCTCCTGATCGACGATCGAGTCGAGCTGCTCCTGAATTTCGTCCATCGCCGACTGCAAGCGGTACTCGTCGTAGAGCTTGCGCATCTCGCGCGCGACCTGCGACAGCAGATCCTCGAGGCCCTTGGTCTGCTTTTGGCCCTGCTTGATGCCCTTTTGCATCAGGCGGCGCATCGCTTGCTGCAGGTCGCCGGTCTCGTTCATGTAGTCGTTCAGCTGATCGAAAACCGACTCCGAGTCGGGAGCGTCGCGGCCGTTGCCGCTCCAGCGGCTATAGCGATAATGAACCATGAACGATGGGGTGGATGCGGGATCGAGTCAGCGACAAAGGATTGCCTACTTGCCGTAGGTGATCCGCCCGCCCTCCATCTCCTTGTTGAGCTTCTGGTGCAGATGGAGCCCTTCGAGGACGAACTCCGTCGCCGCGGCCATCAAAGTCGGCGATTCCTGAATGCCCAACGATTTGATCGCCTCCTTGAGACCGGGAATTTCCTTGATACCTTCCAGGTAATCCTGCGCGCTCATCTGGTCGGAGACTTCCACGCCCCAGCCCGAGTTGAAATACTCGACGACCTTCTGGAGCGAGTTGAGGCTAAAGTATTGGTCGAAAACCCTGACGACGGAGCGATTGATTAACTTTTCCACCAGCTCGTCGTCTTTTTTATCCTCGCCGACATACTCCAACTCGATCTTGCCGCTGGTCGAGGGCATCAGCGAATGCAGATCACTCACCCGCGGCACGATTTCGTTTTCCTTGCAGCGCAACGCGCGCTTTTCGGCGTTGCTAATGATGCTTTCGTAGTTGTTGATGGTCACGCGCACGCTGACTCCGGAGGCCTGGTTGATCTCGTTCGATTTGCGCGCTTCGAAGGTCAGGTGGCCGAGAATTTCCTTCATGAACTGCGGCACTTCGACCTTGTGGCTGCGATGATGGGTCGTCGCGGCTTCCTGCTCCATAATGCGGATTTCGTCCTCGATCTTTTTCGGGTAGTGCGTGCGAATCTGCACGTCGAAGCGATCTTTGAGCGGCGTGATGATCCGGCCCCGGCTGGTGTAGTCTTCGGGGTTGGCGCTGGCAACGATCACCACGTCCAGCGGCAAACGAATCTTGTAGCCTTTGATCTGGACATCTTTCTCTTCCATCAGGTTGAACAGGCCGACCTGGACTTTTTCGGTCAAATCGGGCAGCTCATTGATCGCGAAGATACCGCGGTTGGTGCGCGGCACCAGACCGTAGTGAATGGTTTCCTCGTCGGCAAGATAGCGTCCCTCGGCGACCTTGATCGGATCGATTTCGCCGACTAGATCGGCGATCGAGACGTCGGGAGTAGCGAGCTTCTCGCCGTAGCGGCTGTCGCGGTCAATCCACTGCAGCGGCAACGTGTCGCCCAGCTCCGCCGCTTTCCGACGGCAGGCGCGGCATATCGGCTGAAACGGGTTGTCGTTGATTTCGCAGCCCTCGATGATGGGAATGCGCTCGTCGAAGAGGCTGGTCAGGCCGCGGATGATGCGCGATTTTCCCTGGCCGCGCTCGCCGAGAAAAACCATATGGTGTCCGGAGAGAATGGCATTTTCAATTTCCGGTATGACGGTGTCATCGTAGCCGAGGATGCCGGGCAGGATTCGGTCGCCTTTCTCCAGATGACGGACCAGATTCTTGCGCATCTCATCCCGCACCGATAGTACCGCATGGCCGCTTTTTTTAAGTTCCCCTAGTGTTTTTGCCTCGCTCACTGGCAATGGCCTCCTCGTGGAAAAAATTGCGAGTTGTTTCTATGAACCCGTCCTGTGCGCAATATCTTCTGCTGGTAGAAGAATAGCATTTTTTTTCGTCCAACGCATTATGCGGAACATTTTCGGAAGTGGGGCTGCAAGCGATCGTAACTGTCGAGCAGGTGCTGCGGCATCACCCGGGTCTCGCCGATCACCGGCATGAAGTTGGTGTCGCCTTCCCAGCGCGGCACGATATGCCAATGGAGATGGTCTTCGATCCCCGCGCCCGCGCATTTGCCTAGATTCATGCCGACATTGACGCCCGTTGGGTGCAATACTTCGCGCACGACTTGCACGGACCGGCGCAGCACCTCATTGAGATCGACATATTGCTCCGGGTTAAGGCAGGCGAGGTTATTTTCGTGGCGCTTGGGCGCGATCAACAAATGGCCATTGTTATAAGGGTATTTGTTGAGCATCACCACGGTATGCGCGGTCTGGGTCAAGACCAGCCCGTTCCGCAGGTCCTGACTTTGTGGCTTCGTGCAAAAGATACAGCCCTTCTCCTTGGAATCGTCTTCAATATAGACCATGCGCCAAGGCGCCCAGAGCTGCTTCATTCATCCTCTCCGATATCGGCGGGATCAAACGGTTTGCCGTCTACGCGCAAGCGCAGTTCCTTGCCGACCTTGAAGAACGGCACTTTCTTGGCTGCCACCGACACCAAAGCTCCACTCTTCGGATTGCGACCTTGGCGGGCTCGGCGGTGCTTCACGACGAAACTCCCGAAGCCGCGGATTTCGATCCGATCCCCCGTCGCCAGCGCCTCCACCATAGAGTCGAATATAGCGTTGATGATCACTTCCGAATCTCGCCGCGAAAGATGAGGGAATCGCTTGTTGACCTCATCGATCAAGTCCCGTTTTGTCATGGCATCATCCTCACAACAGAAAAATATTTTAAGCTCTTATAGAGAAGAACGGCGGCACCGCAGATTATTGGAGCAGCGACGGCGACCATTCATAACGCAGCCAGCCGCGCTCCCGCCCGGGGAGCCGTTGGCCGAAGACGCCCATGAATATCCGTTCCCACCAGCGCTCCTGCTCGGGGCGCGAATAGTACACCGCTGGCTCTCCTTCAAGGCCGGCACGTTTGGCGGCAAGCTCGATGGCGTCCTGCAAACCGCCAAATTGATCGATCAAGCCCAATTGTTTTGCTTGTGCGCCGGAGTAGACTCGCCCGTCGGCAAGCTTGCGAACTTGGCTTACGTCCATGCCTCGGCCTTGGGCTACGGCCGCAACGAACTGACTGTGCACGTTGTCGACCAGCGACTGGAGAATTTCCCGGCCCTCGGCCGATAAGGGTTGAAACGGCGAGCCGATGTCTTTGTTCGCGCCGCTCTTGATATTGATCCCCTTGACGCCGATTTTTTTCATTAGCTCTTCAAAGTTGCCGAGCTGCATGATCACGCCGATGGAGCCGGTCAATGTTCCGGGGTTGGCGACGATCTTGTCACAAGCCGCGGCGATGTAGTAGCCGCCCGAGGTAGCCATACCACCCATGGACGCGATGAACGGCTTGCGCTTTTTGGCGCGGCGAATCTCTTCGAAGATCTCCTGGGTGGGTGCCACGGCACCGCCGGGAGAATCGATTCGAACCACGATCGCTTTAACCCAGGGCATCTCTTTAAGCCGCCGGAGCTCGGTCAGAACGCTTTCCGAATCGTCGATCGCGCCCTCGACTTGCAATACCCCGACACCGTCGCCGGAAAACAGCGCCAGCGCCTTGGAGTCGCCGCCGGTCAGATAGGCGTAGAAAAAAACCCCGGTAAAGACGACCAGAACAATAACGAACAGCGCGCCCAGCCCGCGCAATATGGAAAATCTTCTAGCCATGGCAACCCGGCAAGTGTTTTGAGTGGTTTACCCGCGTCCCTTGCGCCCGCTTTCCGTATCCTCGTCTCGATCGAGACGCAACTCGTCACCGAGCAGCGATTCGAAGGAGAAGCGCCCGCCTTCTTTTTCCCGCTTCAAATAGTTTTCCATTTCCTGGCGCTCTTCCGTGCGGCGCAGCGCTCGAATGCTGAGACCGATCTTGCGATCGGCCGGCTCGATGCTGACCACCTCGGCGTCGACTTCGTCGCCTACTTTGAAGAGGCTCGACGGTTTGTCGACCCGTTCGGTGCTCAGCTGAGAGACATGAATCAGCCCCTCGACGCCTTCCTCAATGCGCACGAAAACGCCGAAGTCAGGGACGCTGGTCACCTGGCCTTTGATCTTCGATCCCACCGGGTGGCGTTCCGCCACCACTTTCCAGGGATCGGGCGCCATCTGTTTGATGCCAAGGGAGAAGCGTTCATTCTCGACATTGACTCCCAGCACCTTCGCTTCGACGATGTCGCCTTTCTTGTAGAGCTCCGAGGGGTGCTTGACCTTCTTGGTCCAGTGCAGATCGGAAATATGCACCAGCCCGTCGATGCCTTCCTCAATGCCGACAAAAATACCGAAGTCGGTGATATTGCGCACCGGTCCCTTGATCACGGTGCCCACTGGATACTTTTCCTTGGCCGCTTCCCACGGATTCGCCATGATCTGTTTGAGCCCGAGCGAGATCCGCCGGTGCGATGCGTCAACGTTCAGCACCGCAACCTCGACTTGCTGGCCGACTTGAAGAATCTTCGACGGATGGGTCACCTTGCGCGTCCAAGACATCTCCGAGATGTGAACCAATCCTTCGATGCCGCTCTCCAACTCGACGAAGGCGCCATAGTCCATCAAGCTGATCACCTTGCCCGTAACGCGGGTGCCGATCGGATATTTTTCCGCGACCGTGTGCCATGGGTCGGGCATGAGCTGCTTCATGCCGAGCGAGATGCGTTCCTTCTCGGCGTCGAATTTGAGTACCACGACTTTGATTTTTTCGCCCACTTGGACCACTTCGGACGGATGATTGATCCGGCCCCAGGACATATCGCTGATGTGCAGGATGCCGTCGATACCGCCGAGATCGACAAAAGCGCCGTAGCCGGTGATATTTTTGACCGTGCCTTCGAGGATCACGCCCTCTTCAAGGACCTTGAGAATTTCCTGTTTGAGGGAGTCGCGTTCTTTTTCCATCAGCGCGCGGCGCGAAACCACGACGTTACCGCGAGCGCGGTTGAACTTGAGAATCGCAAAGCGGTCGGTGGTGCCGATAAACCGATCGAGGTTGCGGCTCGGGCGAATATCCACGTGCGAGCCGGGGAGAAACGCCGGCACGCCGACGTCGACTTTAAAACCGCCCTTGACCTTGCCGATAATATGTCCCTCAACCGCTCGCTCTTCGTTAAAGGCCTTTTCGAGATCTTCCCAAACCTTGAGGTTTTCCGCCCGTTGCCGCGACAGCACGATGCCGCCGCCTTCGGATTCCGAAGAATCGAAAAACACGTCGACGTCATCGCCGACTTTAACCTGCACGTTACCCTGGCGGTCGGTGAACTCCTGGATGGGAATTTGTCCTTCTGATTTATAACCGACATCGATGAGAACATGGGTCGAGGTAATGCCGACCACCCTGCCCTTGACGACTCCCCCGGGTTTAACCGTGCGCAGGCTCTCCTCGAACATCGCCTCAAATTCACTAGCGCCGCCTGCCATTGCGCCTTGTTTCCCTTCATCCTGTTCTGCCATGCAAACCAACTCCGATCTGTTTAATTTTCCTGCCTCTTCTTTTGAATCTCCGCCAGCACTCTCGCTGCAACCGCATCGGCGCCAAGGCTCGACGAATCGATCATTAAAGCGTCGTCGGCTTTGCGCAGCGGCGCGATGTCGCGCTCGCTATCTCGCCTGTCCCGTTCTTCAATTTCACGCAGGGTCTCGGCCAAATCCACCGCGCGACCGGCCGCCTTGATTTCATCGCAACGGCGCCGAGCCCGCTCCCGTACCGAGGCGTCGAGAAAAATTTTCACCTCCGCCTGCGGAAAAATCACCGTGCCGATATCCCGTCCCTCGGCCACCACGCTGCCGCGCCGCCCCATGGCGCGCTGCAGTTCGAGCATACGCTCCCGGACGATCCGCAGAGCCGAAACCTTGGAGGCCATCTGGCTCACCTCCGGCGTGCGGATCTCGCCAGCCACGTCACGCCCATCCAACAAGACGACGAGCCAGCCTTCCTTTTCGGCCAAATCAATCTCGGTCCCTCGTATCAACTCCGCTAACCTTGCATCATCCGCCAAATCCACGCCCTCGCGCAAGACCTTTAACGCCAGGGCCCGATACATCGCGCCGGTGTCTAAATAAATGAAATTGAGCTCTTTGGCCAGGCGCTTTGCTAAGGTACTCTTGCCGGCGCCCGACGGCCCATCGATGGCGATGATCAACCGCTCCCCCTTGTCGCGCCGACTATCCTCTGTCTCAGTCCCTAATGCAAACAAATTTCCGCCAGCAAATCAAAGAACACCGGGAACGAAATATCGGCGCAAGTCGCATCGTCGATCTCGACGCCATCGCTGCTGACCAGCCCGGCTATCGCAAACGACATCGCCACGCGATGGTCGGCGTAGCTTTTGACCCTGCCGCCTCGGAGCGGCTTGCCGCCCGCGATCGTCATGCCGTTTGCACGCGCTTCGACTTGGGCGCCGATGGCGCGCAGTCCTTCGGTCATCGCGGCGATACGGTCCGACTCTTTGAAGCGCAATTCTTTGACGTCGGAAAATGTGGTCACGCCGTCGGCGACGGCGGCGGCGACGGCGAGGATCGGATACTCATCGATCGTCCGCGCCACCATTTCGGGCCCCACGTCGATGCCGCGCAAAGGACCGCCGGTCACGTGGAGATCCACTACCCGTTCGCCCGCCTCGAAGCGTTCGTTAGTCGAATCGATCGCCGCGCCCATGCGCCTGAGAATATCGACGACGCCGTCGCGGGTCGGATTGCAGCCTACGCCGCGAATCCAAAGGTCCGATCCCGGAACCATCGCGGCCGCGACCAGAAAAAATGCCGCGGAGGAAATATCGCCGGGAATGCGCACTTCCCGGCCCATAAGCCGCTGGCCGCCGGCGATGTTTATGACACGGCCGTCCAGCGAAATCTTACCGCCGAAACCGCGAATCATGACCTCGGTGTGGTCGCGCGATTGTTGTAATTCCTCGATGGTCGTCTGTCCGTCGGCTTGCAAGGCGGCGAGCAGGATCGCCGATTTGACCTGGGCGCTGGCGATCGGCATGCGATAGCGAATGCCGCGCAAGCCGCCGCCGTCGATGTCCAAGGGCGCCAGGCCGTCGCCGCTCCGGCTCTTGATCCGCGCGCCCATCTGACTCAATGGATCGATCACCCGCTGCATGGGCCGCTGGCGCAACGAGGCATCGCCGTCCAGTTCGCTGTGAAACGGCCGGCCCGCCATCAGGCCTGAGAGCAAGCGCATGGTCGTGCCCGAATTGCCGCAATCGATGGGCGCGGTCGGCGCGCGCAGACCGTCCCAGCCCTTTCCTTGGACGCGGAGCGCATCGCCGTCGCGATAAATTTCCACGCCCAACTGACGAAAGGCCCGCACCGTGCGCGAATTATCATCGCCGCCGGAAAGGTTGAATATCCGGCTCGGTCCCTCAGCCACAGCGGAGAAAATCACCGCGCGGTGGGCGATGGATTTATCCCCGGGGACGGCGATTTCGCCGCGCAGCGATTTGCTGATCGGTTCGATCCGTTTCATCGAGCAATCATCATGGAATCTGTCCGCGCAGCTCATAGGCACGCGTGAATTCCTTTTCCAACGCCGCGCCCTTGCCGGCGCGGATCCAGCGGTTGAGCTGTTCCAGGTATTTTATGTAGTCGCCGAGCGAGCGCCCCAGGGCGCGCCGATTCATCAAACAGATGTCGCGCCAGAGTTCCGGCCGGCTCGACGCAATCCGGGTAAAGTCTTTGAAGCCGCCGGCGCAATATTTTTTCAGGTCGATGCGGCGCAGCGGCTGCCGTTCCAACGCGTTGACCAGGGCATAAACCAAAACATGGGGCAGATGGCTGATCACTCCGAGCACGTGATCATGCGTTTCGGGCGCCATCATCTCGACGTCGGCGCCAACCTTGCGCCATAGGGCGGTGACCTTGAGCAGCGCCTTGCGATCGGTTTTCTTGGTCGGTGTCAAAATGCATCGATGGCCCAAAAACAGGCCGCGGCGCGCCGCTTGCGCGCCCCACTGCTCGCTGCCGGCGATCGGATGACCGGCGACGAAGGGAATGTTTTTCGGCAGTAACCGCTCCATGGCGCGGACGATCTCGCCTTTCACGCTGCCGACATCGCTGATGATGCAACCGGCGTTGAGCCTCGGCAAAAACGCGCGAGTCAGGGGAGCGATCGCTTGCACCGGCGTGCCTATCAGCAAGAAATCGGCGTCGGCGGGAAACTCCTCGGCGCGGAGAAAATAACTGTCGATGATGCCGTTACGCTTCGCCAGCCGCAGGTTGGCCTCCCCGCGGCCGTAACCAACGATCTCCTTGGCTAATTTTTGGCGGCGCATGTCCAAGGCCAGGGAACCGCAAATCAGCCCGACTCCCGCCATCACAACCTTGTCGAACATCGCCGCCATTAATTCCCCTCTGAAACTAGTTCTTAAAGCGCTCGCAGGACGTTCTCCAGCGCCGCGATAAACTTACGGTTCTCCGCCATCGTGCCAACGGTCACGCGCACATGTTCGGGAAAGCGATAACCGCCGGTGGGTCGGACAATGACACCCTGGCCGAGCAACTGCTTAAAGACCTCTTGCCCTTTGCCTACGCGCACCAAAATAAAATTCGCTTGGCTCGGAACGTAATCCAAACCGAGCCGCTCGAACTCGGCTTGGAGGTAACCGAGCCCTTCCCTATTCACTTCCAGACTGTGCCGGACATGGTCGATATCATCCAGCGCCGCCAAGGCGGCCCACTGCGCCGGCGCATTGACGTTAAAGGGCTGGCGCACCCGCTGCATCAGGCTGATGAGATCTTTTGCCGCCACGCCGTAACCGATGCGCAGCCCCGCAAGGCCGTATAATTTAGAAAACGTACGCAGGGTGAGAATGGCTCGCTCGTCGGCATGATAGCGCAAGGAATTGGGGTAGTCTGGGTCCTGGACGTATTCAAAGTAGGCCTCGTCGACGATCACCAGCACGTCGCGCGATATTTTGATGAGAAAGCGCTCCCATTCTTCACGCCGGTAAATGGTCCCGGTGGGGTTGTTTGGGTTGGCCAGAAACAAGACGCGCGTGCGTTCGGACACCGCGCCGGCGAGCGCTTCAAGATCATGAGTGAAATTTTTTAGCGGCACAGCACGGCTCTTTCCGCCCACCGCCTGGACGATCAGCTGATAGACGACAAAGGCCTGTTCCGCCATCACCGCTTCATCGCCCGGCCGCATGAAGGTCCGTGCCGCCAGCTCGATAATTTCGTTGGAGCCGTTGCCGAAGATCAGGTTCTCCGGCGCCACGCCGAGCCTTTGCGCCAGCCCCTGCTTTAAATAGAAACAGTCGCCGTCCGGATAAAGGTTCAGCTGATCCAATTTCGCACGGATCGCGGCCACCGCCTTGGGCGACGGCCCCAAGGGGTTTTCATTGGAAGCGAGTTTCACCGAATTGACGATGCCGTACTCGCGCTCCACCTCCTCGATCGGCTTGCCCGGCTCGTAGGGGATCAACGATCGAATATATTCTGGAACTTGCTCAACCGTTTTCATCGACCGCTCGGATAGGAGCCCATGACCTTTAGAAACGAACAGTTCTTTTCCAGACTGGCAATCGCTCTCTTCACCGCGGCTTGCTCACGGTGGCCGCGCAGGTCGAGAAAGAACAGATACTGCCACGGCTTGTTCTTGATCGGTCGAGATTCAATCTTGGTCAGATTGATCCGCCGGCGAGCGAAAGGCTGCAGCATTCGATGCAATACGCCTGGCTTGTCCTGCACCGAAAAGACCAGCGAGGTTTTGTCGTCGCCGCTCGGCGGCACGCTCAATTTGCCGATGACCAGGAACCGGGTAATGTTGGTGCTTTGGTCCTCGATGTTCGCAGCCACGACTTTGAGGCCGTAAACCTCCTTCGCCATGGCGCTGGAAATTGCCGCCACCGACGGATCGGCCGCGGCTTGGATCGCCGCATGAGCCGTGCTCGCCACTTCCTCGACCGGCACCGATGGAAAATGATGCGCTAACCAGTCGCGGCATTGAGCCAGCGCCTGGGGATGGGAAATAATCCGTTTGACCTCTTCTTTTTTGCCGTCGCGCGACAAAAGGTTGTGATGAATCTCCTGGTAGATTTCCGCGCTGATCTGCAGCTCAGAGGCAACCAGCTCATCGAGCGTGTTTGTCACCACCCCTTCGGTTGAGTTCTCGATCGGCACGACGCCAAAGGCTGCCCGGCCCTGAGTCACGTCCTGAAAAACCTCGGCAATGCGCGACGTCGGCTGTAAGAGCGCCGAGGAGCCGAATTTCTCCCGCGCAGCGAGATGGGTATAGGTCGCCTCGGCGCCGAAGAACGACACCTTGAGCGGTCCCTCGAGGGAACGGCAGCCGGAGATGATCTCTCGGAAAACGGCTCGAATGGTCGACGCCGGGAGCGGGCCGTGACTTAGCTCGCAGACCCGGTCAAGAACTTCATTCTCGCGATGGGGGGCGTAAACCTGTTGATTGCTTTGGCTCTTGAAACGGCCGATCTTCTGCGCCAAAGAAGCGCGATCATTCAGAAGGTTAACGACTTTCGCATCAATTTGATCGATTTTTTTTCTTAGAACATCGACCGACTCATTACGACTCAATGACAACCTCACCGGGGGCAACCCATCAAGGCTATATGCCTTGGCGCCGTCCACGTAAACTAGCTTAATCCTTGAACTATTGCAAATATTGCCAGCGCCGGCGCTTGACTCCGGCGGGATCCTGCCGCTATCACAATGACAAATGCGCGAAATTGTCCTGGGAGCGAACGAAACACCGAAAACCGCCGAGAATTTTTTAAAGAAAAAATTTCCCATCGGCTATGTGAGGAAGCTCTTCCGCAAGAACGGCGTTCGTATCAACGGTCGGCGGGCAAAAGCGGAAGATCCCATTCGCGCCGGTGACCGAATTCAACTCTATATTCCCTTCGAACCGGATAAAAAAAAATCCGCTCCTCGCTCCAGTGCAAGCAAGATCGAGATCGTTTTTGAAGACGATGCGCTTTTGGTAGTGAATAAAGCCGCGGGCCTTGTCGTGCACGAAGGTAAAACCGTCGTTAAGCGCGATTCGCTTCTGGGCATGCTCGAAGTAAAATATCGTGACCGAGGCATAAAACCACGCCTTGTCCACCGCCTCGATAAAGACACTTCCGGTTTGCTGCTGATCGCGAAGAAGGCTGAAGCTGCCGAAGAGCTGGAAGCTCGCTTCGAGGCTGGGGAAGTGGAAAAGGAGTACCTCTGTCTCGTCGTCGGCCGCTTGCCAAACGAAGAGGGTAAAATCGACTTTTCGCTGCCGGGACGCGAGGGCTCGCTCGTGCGTGCGCTCACTCGCTACCGCGTCGTCAAAAGATTCTCAGAGACGACGCTGGTGCGCGTTACGATCGAAACCGGCCGACTGCACCAAATCAGACTGCACTTCGCCGAGCTCGGCTATCCGGTGGTGCTGGACGATCAGCACGGCGACTTCGGCTTTAATAAAAGGTTTCGCAAGAAATTTGGTCTCAAGCGACAGTTTCTCCATGCGGAGAAATTGAAAATCAGCATTGCCGGCAAGGAGCGCGAATGGACGGCGCTGCTGGCGCAGGATTTGCGCAAAGTTCTTGAATTGCTGTCAAACGACAAAGAATAACCGCGCGTCGTGATCTGCGTTTCTCACAGTTTTCGCACCAGCATGATGCCATCGCGCAGCGGCAACAAAACATTTTCGGCTCGCGGATCGTTGCGGATGCGCTTGTTGAGGGCGTCGATCGCCTTGGTGCCGCGATCTTGTGGATTGAGGACGCGCCCACCGCGCATCATGTTATCCAAGATGATCAAGCCGCGCGGCCGAACCAGTTCAAGGCAGCGGTCATAATAAGCGCCGTAGTTTTCCTTGTCGGCGTCGATGAAGCAGAGATCAAACGGACCCCAGATGGCTCGCAGCGACTCCAGTGCGGGGCCCTGTTTGATTTCGATTTTATGGCCGTGCGGGCTCTCGGCGAAATAACGTTTGGCAATTTCCGTGGTCTCGGGATTGATCTCGCAGGTAACCACGCAGCCGTCTTTAGGCAACGCCTCGGCCCACGCCAGCGTGCTGTAACCGGTAAACATGCCGATTTCCAGAATGCGCCGGGCGCCGGTCATTTCGGCGAGCATTTTCAGAAACTGTCCCTCTACCGGCCCCACCATCATCGCCGGGCTATGGGTCTTCGCATAGGTCTCTACCCAGAGCTTGTCATGCAGCGCGGACAGCGGTTTACTGCACCGTTCCGCATAATCTTCGATCCCTATCGGCCGTACGTCGAGCATTTCGATTTTCCCTGCAACTTGCCGCTTTGCTGACCACCAACTACTGACGAATGACCGTCCGACTACGGCCCGGTGAGGCGCATGCCGCCGTCCACCGGTAGAATCGCCGCAGTCACCATCGATGCTTCATCCGACGCCAAATAGAGCGCCGCGTAGGCGATGTCCTGCGGCTCGCCGATCCGTCCGATCGGCACTCGGGTTTTGTAGCGCGCGAGTTTCTCCGGGGTCGAGGTGTCGACCATGGGCGTGCGCGTAGGACCGGGGCAAATACAGTTGACGCGAATCCTATCTTTGGCGTGATCCATCGCCATAGCTTCGGTCAAACGCACCATCCCGCCCTTGGAGGCGCAATAAGCCGCCCGCCCCGACTGCCCGAGCATGCCGGAGCGCGCCGCAATGTGCAGGATGACACCACCGCCGCGTTTTTGCATTTCCGGAATCGCCAAGCGTGAAACGATGAAGGCACCTTTGAGATTGACATCGAGTGTTCGGTCCCACTGTTCTTCCGTGATGTCGGTGATGCTGCCATTGGTGCGCACGCCGCCGCTATTGACGACGATATCGATGCCGCCAAACTTTTGGGCCGTCGCGTCGATCAGGGTTTTCATTTGGCCGGAGTTGGACACGTCGCCCGGCCAAAACAGAGCCTTCCCGCCAATTTTCTCGACCATGGCAACGGTCTCTCTCCCTTTCGATTCGGTGGGAGAGGTTCCGGCGACGGCGGCACCCTCCTTTGCGAACATCACGGCAATCGCCTGTCCCAAGCCAGACCCGAATCCGGTGATAAAAGCCACTTTTCCTTCAAGCTTCATCGCCGCGCACCTCCTCGGAAACGAACCGCTCAACGCACGCGAAAGTTGACTCGCTTCCACCACATTGTTACCTTTAGAAAACAATCATGGAAGGATTTCAAGTGCATGGCGGAAACCAACGACCAAAGAGTTCCGGTCACCGTGCTTACGGGCTTTCTCGGCGCCGGCAAAACGACATTGCTTAACCGAATCTTGACCGCCGACCACGGCCGGCGCGTGGCCGTCATTGTCAACGAGTTCGGCGAGGTCGGCATCGACCATCACTTGCTGATTTCGTCCGACCAGGAAGTCGTCGAAATGAGCAACGGCTGCATTTGCTGCACCGTACGCGGCGATCTCCTGCGCAGTCTCTTCGGCCTCCTCGAACACCGGGACAAATTCGACACCTTGATGATTGAAACCACCGGACTCGCCGACCCAGCACCCGTCGTGCAAAGCTTTTTCGTCGATGATCGCATCAAGTGTGAATATCAGTTGAACGGCGTCGTCACTGTGGTCGATGCCAAGCATATCTTTCAACAGCTGGGCAAGTCGCCCGAGGCGAAAGAGCAGATCGCCTTCGCCGACATGGTGCTGCTCAATAAAATCGACCTGATCAACCCCGAGGATCTGCCCGAGCTGGAATTCAAGCTGCGCAATCTAAACGGCGCCGCGCGCATTTGCCAGACACGAAATTCGGATGTCGACATCGGCACGGTCCTGGATCTGCGCAGCCTCGATGTCGAGGTCCGAGCGGAGAAACACGATCACAAACATAGCCATACCGAAGACATCGAAACCGTGGCGATTTCGACGCCGGGGGACCTTGACGGAGTCAAATTGAGCCACTGGTTTCGCGAGCTGCTCGCGGAATTCGGCGAGCGCATCATGCGCATGAAGGGAATTTTAAACCTGCGCAAAGATCCTGATCAGTTTGTGTTTCAAGGCGTGCACATGCTTTTTGAAGGCCGTCCGGGCCGACCCTGGGCTGAGGACGAAGAGCGGCTTAATCGATTGGTCTTCATCGGCCGCGATTTGGACAAGGAAAAAATCAGCCAGGGGTTCTTGAATTGCATCACCAGCGCCAATGGCGCCTCTTCCGCGGAAGACGTCGATCCCTTCGGCCGCAAGCAGGACGTGTCGAAATTTACCCTCGATCAGATTCGCTACTGGGTGCAAACGATATTAACCTTTCCGCCCGATGCACCCATCGTCATCAAAGAAGTCCCGTGCGTGAAGGCGGGCTGTCCGCCGGTGGAAACCGCGATCATGGTATTTCTCAAAAATGAGCCGCCGCGCACTTTTAAGATCCTCGCGCGCATCAACGAGGTCACCTTCGATCACGTTTATAACTTGATTGAAAATCCGCTGCCCTGCTGCTGAATTGTGTTTCGCGCGCTTTTCTTCGCCTCTCCCGCCCGAAGAGGCCGCGCACTGCGGCAGGTAAAGTTAGGGGGCGGCGCTTTTACGCTTGCTCCCAGCGGGCGAAGGAACAAATCTTAAATCCACCGCTACTCCGCGGCTAATCGGCGTACGATGTCGTAGAGCGCGCGGATACCGAATTTCAAGTCAGCCAAAGAAGTCCGCTCATCCACGCCGTGGACCAACCCTTCGCTGCCTGGCCGGCTCCGATGCGGCATGAAGCCCAGGCATGGAATGCCTTTCTCGCGGAAAAAATGGCAATCGGTAAAGCCGCGCACCAACGGCGCCACCATCCGCACGCCGGGATCGTGCGCTTTGGCGAACTCCGCGATGACGCGCAATGCTTCGGGATGGGGCGGCGAAATGGCGGCGGGAAACGACAACAGGATGTCGATCTTGATCGACTCGTCGCCGATGACTTTGCGCAGCACATCGATGAAAGCATCGGGATTTTCCCCCGGCAGCAGCCTGACATCGAGCTCGGCGCTCGCCAGTCCCGGAATCACATTCACTTTGTCCGAGCCCCTGACGCGGGTGATCGCGATGGTGTTGCGCACGCTGGCGTTGTTGCGCGCCTCCTTGAGAAACTCGGCGCGGAACGACGGCTCTTGCAGCGATTGGCGCAAATCGCGATAGCGCGACCGGCGCGGCTCGGGTTCGGAGTCAGCCATGTCCGCGTAGAACTTTTGTACCTCGGGCACCACTTTGATCGGGCTTTGGTAATTCATAATCCGATACAGCGCGGCGATCAGTTTGTTCACGGCAAGATTGTTGGTGGGCGTCGCGCCATGGCCGGGTCGGCCGCTCGTCGTGAGCTTTAACCAGAGCGGGGTTTTCTCGGCGACGCTGACGTTGTAGACGCGCGCCCGGCCGTCCTCGCCGGTGCGGATGCCGCCGCCTTCGTTCAACACCAGGCCCACATCTTTGAACAGCTCGGGGTGTTTCTCGGTCAAGTAACCGGCACCCAGAGTGCCACCGGCTTCTTCGTCGGCAGTGCCGAGAAAGATGATGTCGGCTTTGAGCGCAACTCTCTGGCGCTTGAGCGCCAGCATCGCCATTAGCTCCATAATCGCCGGCCCCTTGTCATCCAGCGCGCCCCTGCCCCATATTACGCTATCTTTGATCACGCCGCTGAAGGGCGGCTCTTTCCAAAGTTTCGCGTCCGCCGGCACCACGTCCATGTGGTTCAGCAAGACCACGGCCTTTTTCGAACCGTCGCCGCGCAACCGTGCGTAGATGTTGCCTCTGCCCGGAGCGGATTCGATGATTTTCACCTCGATTCCCTCTCGCGCGAAAATCTCCTTGAAAAACTCTGCCGCGTCGATTTCCTTGCCGGGCGGATTGGTGGTGTCAATCTGAATGTACCGGCTCAAAAGCGCCACCGCCTCATCCTCAACCGCTTTCCAATCCAGTGCCGCATCAGCGCCGTAGCCTGGGACCGGAATCTGCCCCAACACCGAGAGCAGCGACAGAATCAAACAAAATCGCTTAGTTGTTTTGGCTGCCACACCTCATATCTCCTTTCACCGTAGCGGCCGCTGCGGCCTTCTAGCGCAGAAACTCCTTCGCTCGCCGGAAAATTTCTTGCCGCTGCTTGTCCGGATGAAACCATTCGATCTCGCGGTCGCGGCGAAACCATGTGAGCTGGCGTTTAGCCAGACGGCGGGTTTCCTGTTTCATTTCCTCCAGCGCGCCGGTCAAGTCTTTTTCGCCCCGCAGCACCTCGCCCATCTGGCGATAACCGACGCTGCGCAGCGCCTTGAGATCCAGACTATAGCCTCGCGCAACCAGTCCTTCCACCTCTTCCAGTAGCCCGTCACGAACCATCTGTTCGCTGCGATGATTGATCCGATCGTAAAGCTCGGCGCGCTCTCGCAGCAAACCGAGCTTTAGAATCGCAAAGGGCTGGTCCCGGAAGGCATGCTCGTTCTGCCAGGCGCTCAGAGGACGGCCGGTGGCCTCGAACACCTCAAGAGCGCGAATGATCCGCTGGCGATCGTTGGGATGGATCGTCGAAATCACGCTGCCGTCGATTGCAACCAAACGCTGATACAAGGTGGGAAGCCCTTCCGATTCGATCTGCCGTTCCAGTGCCGCACGGAGCGCCGCGTCCTGGCCGGGCCCATCAAAGAGTCCTTGAGTTAGCGCCTTGAGATAAAGTCCAGTACCGCCGCAAACGATGACTGTTTTTTTGCGGCCCTGGATCTCCTCGATGATCTTTAACGCCATCCGGCGAAATTGTGCCGCATTGAATTCCTCGTCCGGGTCGACCACGTCGATGAGATGATGCGGCACCTG
This sequence comes from Chloroflexota bacterium, assembly GCA_050257635.1. Classification (GTDB taxonomy): domain Bacteria; phylum Desulfobacterota; class Binatia; order UBA9968; family UBA9968; genus DP-20. Next base: position 2,192 of record JBLMXG010000188.1, on the reverse strand, counting down.
TAACCTTTCCTCCGTCGACGGTTTCCCCGTGCCGATGTCCAAACAGCGGTACACCTGCTGCGAATCGGCGTTGACGATTTCGCCGTCAATGTTTTGTGCCAACTCCAACGCCAGCTCGCTTTTGCCGATGGCGGTGGGTCCGAGGACGATGACGATTTTAGGCTTCATCTGAACGTGGAGCTTGCGGTTCAGGGCTCAAGGTCGGTTCTCGGATCTCAAACGTCGCGGCGTTGAGCCTTGAACTTGCCGTCGATTAGACCAACCGCTTGAACAGCCGATCCAGCTCTTCACGGCGCCATTCGATCAGGACCGGACGTCCATGGGGACATTGGGTGGCAAACGGAATTTGATCCAGGTCGCGCAGCAGCGCGCGCATTTCATCCATCTCCAACGCGCGATTGGCGCGAATCACGCTGTGACAGGCGATGGTCGCCAGGCGGTCTTCCAGCTGCTGGCGCAGTTTCGCCGACGTATCCACCTCCGCTAGCTCCGCAACCATGCGCCGCACCACCTGGGTGTAATCCCCCTCGGGCAACAGCGCCGGCACAGCGGTGATCGTGTAGGTAGCCGGACCAAAGGGCTCCAGAGTAAATCCGAAGCCGCTCATCAGCTCGCGCTTTTGCTCTACAAGCATCATCTCACCGGCGCTCAGCTCGATGCTCTGCGGCATCAGCAAGCTCTGAGTCTCTACCTGGCCTGCGTCGAGCTGCCGGCGCAACTTCTCGAAGGCGATTCGTTCATGGGCGGCGTGCTGATCGAGCAGCGCCAGTCCCTGCGCCGACGCGCAAACTAAATAGCATCCGAGGATTTGCCCGAGCACGCGCATCGAAGAAAAAAAACCTTCGCTGCCATCGAAGGCGGCGCGCGCTGGCGCGCCAAACAACGGGACGCGAGACGGTTCGCTGGCGTTTTGGTCTCCTGTTTCGGAAACAACGTAGAATAACGCCGGTTCACGAACCGTGCTCACCGGCTCCGGCCAAGGTGCAAGGCCGTGCCCTGCCGGCGCTCTAGCTTCCCGTTGGAGCGCCTGGCGGATCGCCCGCGACACCGCTTCATGCACGTCCGACTGGCGGCGAAAACGCACTTCGAATTTTGCCGGGTGAACGTTCACATCCACTTCTTCGAAGGGGAGATCGAGAAACAGCACCGCGGCAGGGTATTGGCCCTTCATCAACAGGGTATCGTAGCCGAACAACAGCGCGTGGGTGAGCACCTTGTCGCGCACGTAGCGGCGGTTGACGAAAGTGTAAAGATACCGCGCGTTGGGATAGGAAGTCGGCGCCGAGCTCAAAAATCCGTGCACCGCGAGATCGCCCTGATCCCGGTGAAACGCGCCCAATCCCTTGGCGATTTCACGCCCCAAGACCTGAAACAAACGGTCTTTCGGGTCACCAACCGCGGCATAATCCGCCACGGTGCGACCGTCATGCTGCAGGCGAAAATGCACCTCCGGATAAGCCAACGCCATACGGTTGAAGGCATCGCAAATATGGCTCAGCTCGGTCGCCGCCGACTTGAGAAATTTGCGCCGCGCCGGCGTGTTGAAGAAAATCTCATTGATCTCGACGGTGGTGCCGAGGGGGGCCGCCGCCGGTCGGACTTCGCTCTTTTTACCGCCGTCGACTGCGATTCGACAACCGTTCGGCGCGTCGGACGGACGGGAAACGATTGCCAATTTTGAAACCGAGCCAATGCTCGGCAGCGCCTCGCCACGAAAGCCCAAGGTCGCGATGCGAAACAGATCGCCGTCGTCCTTGAGTTTGCTGGTGGCGTGGCGCTCTACCGCGAGGTCTAAATCCTCCGCCCCCATGCCGCTGCCGTTGTCCGAGACCCGGATAACAGAGGTGCCACTCTTTTCGATCCAGATGAAAATCTCCGTAGCGCCGGCGTCGAGGCTGTTCTCGATCAGCTCTTTGACCACTGAAGCGGGCCGCTCGACCACCTCGCCGGCGGCGATGCGGCTGGCCATCTCGTCCGATAGAATCTGGACTTTCGCTCTTGGTTCCGCCTCGATCATCGACGATAATGTAACGCAAATGCCTCGCTCAGGAAAACCGCCGTGCTAAACTTGTCATCGCCCGCCTGGTCACGCCGAAGCGGGCGAATGGATTTCGCAATTTCCGGAGGTTTTGATGAAAGCCCTCTGCTTTGTGCTGTTGGTCTGTGAGATGCTTCTTTATGGACCGAAGAGC
>JBLMXG010000187.1:0-12283 GCA_050257635.1 Chloroflexota bacterium | reverse complement strand
AACTCAACCTATTTCCCGACTCTTCGACGCGTAGAACGCCCGGCATTGCGGTTTCAGTTCGGAGCGGTTTCAACCTCCCGATCGAATCACTGGACATGAGAACGGACGGGCTCAAGAGTTTCGCCGTCTGTTGCTCGAGGTCAGCGAAAACTTGGCCGATGGAACGAGACGCATCGATCACCGTGAAGCCGTAATCCTCGACCATTCTGTCGAACTGCTCCAGCATGCGCTTTTGGTATTCAACGAAACTGTCGTACATATCATCGCCGAGGTGGAGATCCATCCCTGATTCCCAATAGTCGAAGTCCCCTTCTCGCAACACCCGTGCAACTAAGTCGTCAACGCCGGCACGCAAGTAAAAAATCTTGTCGGGCTTCAAAGCAAAACCATAAGCTTCGCGAATCCAACACGGGTCCATGCCGCGTACGACGGCGCGCGCGATAAGGGTATAAATGTAGCGATCAGTCAGCACGACAAATCCGGCTTTCAGCGCCGGGATAACCTCATGTTCCAAGCGATCGGCGAAATCGGTGGCATAAAAGAGCGCCATCGTCACCCGACCTAACGTTGTCCCTTGTTTGGCTCGACGCAATCCCTTCCCTGCCAACGCGGACCGAGTCATTCGGGTGGCGAGAACGGCATGCCCCTTAGTTTCCAGCCACTGTTTCAGCAGCCAAATCTGCGTGGAACGGCCTACGCCGTCAGCGCCTTCGATGACGATCAGCTTGCCCCTCAATTCCTGCGGATCTATTCGTGGGATTCCCTGGCCAAAGAAGCTAAATCGACCCATGTATTGCTCCTCGTTTTCTTCGCGCCGACTAACGCGGCCGCGACAACCTTTCTCATTTGATTTTGTTGCTCCTCGATTGGCAAGCTGGCATCGATGATGACCAGCCCAAACTCCTCGACCATGCGTTCATACTCTTCAATGATGCGGGTTTGAAAAATGCGAAAGCTTTCCGCTAAATCATTCGAGAAGCCAACATCGGCGCCAGCCTCATAATATTTGAACCCTGCTCGGCCCGCGCGCAGTCGGCTCACAGCCTCGTCCAGCGCAACCCGGAAATAGAAACCAACCGTCGGCCTAGCGGCAAAACCGTAGAGACCTCTAACCCATTCGCGATCCACTCCTCTTGCCACATCTCGGGCAAAGGCGGTGTAAATGTAACGGTCCGCGAGCACGACTGAACCGGCCTTGAGCGGCGGGATGATTTGATGCTCTGTACGATCGGCGAAATCGGTGGCGTGAATCAGGCTGAAGGTCATAGGAGTGAGCAGTTTTTTTTTCTTGCCGCGCCGCGTCACTTTTTTTACCAACGGTGATGAGTTCCATTCGCTGAACACCGTCGCGTAACCTTCGGACTCCAGCCATCGATGCAGTAGCGAGAGCTGTGTGCTCTTGCCGGAGCCATCGATACCTTCGACGATGAAGAGCCGTCCGGGGAAACTGTGTGTGCCGTACATTTCCATCGCGACCCCTACGATTTTGCCCTCGGCTTCCGCGTCCACAAGCGCACGAGTTGCTCGTTTAAATTTTTCATTTCTTTATCGTCTGTAGGTTCAACTGACGCGCCACGTTTCCTGGGGCCCGTTTCCATTTCCTCAACTAGTGGCCTGCTCCGCGGTCGCCTGATATTCAGGCGCCGCGGAATCCAGAGATGCAATTCTTCTCGCATAGCAAGTGCTCCCGGGTAATGCGCTCAGTCCGTGCGCAAAAATGCTGAGCAGCACAGTTGTCATCACCGCGAGCCGGATCGTTGGCTCACCGGGCAAGTCGGCATGCTGCTCCAGATAGACCAATCCAAGCACGATGGAAACCAGCCCCCTGGGCCCGAACCAGCCCATGAACAGCACGGTAGACCAGCTCAGTCCGGTACCCTTGAGCGCCAGCGCTACCGGCACCATGCGCACAACCGTTAGGCTGAGAATTGCGTAGAAGGCCAGCGCGGGGCTGAAACTCATCCAGACTCGCGTTACGAGCAGTCCGAAGAGAAAGAAGACGAAGAAATTAAACAACTGCCCCCAGTTTTCGGCGAATTCGGCGCTGCGCTCGCTCGCTTCCGCGAAGCCGATCTGGACAACCAACCCGGCAATGTATGCGGCAATAAACATGCTCGCGCCTGTGGGCTCGGAGATCAACACGCAGAGCAGCGGCAGAGTCACCAGACCGAGCTGTTGCAGCCCTCCCGCCTTCCAGTTTCTGCGCTGAGCCATACCCAGCAGCCAACCGCCAGTCAGACCGATGCCAAGTCCGATAAGTGCACCGTAGCCGAGTTGCTCCCATAAAAATCGCGCCAGAACCGCGCCTGTGCCTTCGGTAGTCTTCCGCGCCAGAGCGATAAAGACCATGAGAAAAGGAACCGAGAGCCCGTCATTGAGGCCCGCTTCCACACTGAGCGCCTGCCGAATCTTCCCCGGCACCAATGGGCTGGTCACAATTATATGTCCGACACCGGCATCCGTCGGCGCGAGGATGGCAGCGAGGATACCTGCCTCCCAAAACGAGAGACCGCCGAGAACAACCAGGGCGCCAATCGCACCGAGCAGAATCGTCAGCAGCATACCGATGCTCAGAAGGCGGACGGGTAGATTGCGATTTCCCTTGAGCAGTTGAAGATTGATATGGGCGGCATCAGTAAAGAGGAGGAGCACCAACCCAATCTCGGCAATGAGCAGCATTGCTTCGCGCTCTAAATCGACGGCGCTCAGCCACGGCGGCGCTAGCGAGGTAAGTAGCCCCGCAGAGGCAAATACGATTGGAGCCGTGAAGATGGTCCGCTCAAGCCGGTGCGAGACCAGGCTGTAGAAAAACACCACCAGGAGAAAAACGGTTGCGATCATGGTTGTCCAGCTAGCTGAGCCATAGGCAGACCAATCGAACGGCTTGAGTTTTGAACCAATCTTTTTTGCTCGCGCAAAATCTTCTCAAGTTTCTAATCATTCGGTTTCTTGCCCGCGGGCGTAGAGGCTCACCAAGCGCGCAACCATCACCGTTAAGAAAAGCTGCCCGCCAACCCCTTCCACGATTGCCAGTCCGCGCGCGATGTCTGTGCGCGGCACGATGTCGCCGTAGCCGAGAGTTGCCAGTGTGACAAAACTAAAATAGAGCGCGCTCATCGGCGTGAAATCCTGATCGGTGGCGAAGCTTCCGTGTCCGATTTGCTCGAGACCCCAGTAGAGCAAGCCGAAGAAAATCCCTTCGAGCAAATAGGCGCTGAGCGCCGCGTAGAGATGTTCGGCATCAACCCGGGTTGCGCTCATGGCAAACCGCAAAGCGCGGGCCATCGCCAGCAGCCCGATCACCGTCCACATGCCGAGGATGATCGCCGAAAGTACCGGCCGATGTAACCAGACGGTGACCGGGTGCGCCAACCATAGCAGCACGGCAAAAGTGAGGAGATGCCGGCGATTTCTCACGCTCCTAAGGGGCAACACCGCGGCAAGCAAACTGGTTGCCAGAAGAAATTCGATCAGAGCGCCCCTGGTTCCAAGAGCGGTGGCCAGCGGTACAGCCACAATGGTGAGCAAGAGCACATAAAATAGCGCGGTGTAGTGCCGGCGCAGGTAAGCGGGCCAAAGCGCGCGGAGCCAGCCTGTTATATTTTCAATGGCTTTGGTGATCATGGCGAAGCTTCGGGCTCTTCAAACGATTTGAACTTCTTGAGCCGCTTGAACGGTTTGAACCGCTTCCAGGGTTGCCAGCCGCCGCCGAGATTCCTCGCTTGCGACTTTCTCCTCTATCCACCGATGCCCATCGCCTTGTAGAGATTTCCAAAAGCTTGTAACAGAACCCCTTGCACCCCGGTACGTTGCAGCTCTGCGTTGTAGAGCAAGTTCTGTGAATACGTCACCTCGAGATAGCTGGAGTAGCCCTCGTTAAAACGCAGCCACGCAAGCCTTACATATTCGCGCAGCGCCTCGACCTCTCGTGTCAGCGCGGCCAGTTGTTCTTTCGTTCGATCCTGGTCGATTAGGGAGTCATTGACTTCCTGAAACGCGGTCTGAATCACTTGCTGATAACGGAACAAGGTCTCTTGCTGCACTGCCTCTGCTGTTTGGACCTGACCTGCAATGGCGCCGGCGGTAAAAATCGGAACGCTCACCGGGGCCGCGACGCTCCAAATCCTGCCGGGCCCGCTGAACAGTTTGGAGAAATCAGAACTCGCCGTCCCATAGATGCCGGTTATAGAAACACTCGGGAAATAGAGCGCTTTGGCGACTCCGATGTTCGCATTGGCAGCGATAAGGTTTTGCTCCGCCTGGCGGATGTCGGGCCGATTTGCAAGAACTTCTGAAGGCAGACCCCCTGGGACCGTAGGCAGCGTGAGCTCATCAACTGATTTACCGCGTTGGATCGACTCAGGATTGCGTCCGAGCAACACGCTGAGATTGTTCTCCTGCTGGGCGATCGCTTTTTCAAAAAACGGGATATTCGCCAAAGCATGCTCGTATTGCTGCTGCGCTTGCTTGAATTCCATGTCCGAAACATAGCCGTAGTCGAAGCGCAGCTTAAAGATATTGTAAATATCCTCGTAGCTTTTCACTGTCAGGCGGGTCACTTCGAGCTGTTTGTCGAGATCGCGAAGATTGATATAAGAATTCACCACAGAAGTTACCAAAGTAAGGATGACAGATTTCTTCGCCTCTTCGCTGGCAAGCGTGTTGGCGCGCGCCGCCTCCGTGGCCCGTCGCAACTTCCCCCAGAAATCGATCTCCCACGCTGCATTGATAAAGAGCTCAAAGTTATTGAAAGTCGGAAACGTGCTGGGAGTATTTTCAAGCGGAGCCGGTCCGGTGATCTCGCTCGTCCGCTGCCTACCGGCGGTTGAGCCGGCGCCGACCTGCGGAAACAGAGCCGCCCGGGTAGTGGTATAGAGACCGAGAAACTGATCGATCCTGGCAGCGGCTATTTTCACATCTTTGTTTTCCTGAAAGGCGATTTGCACCAGGTCATTGAGGGCTGGATCGTTGTATTGCTCCCACCATGATGTGTTGGTGATAGCCTGCGCAGTTTGATCCTCAACCCGCCACCCCGTCGGCGTATCGATCTGCGGCCGCTGGTAATCCGGCCCGACTAGGCAGCCGCTCATGAAAACCAGGAACGCGAGAACTAAAAGACCGTGAAGGGCACGAAGATCACGAAAGAAGAAAACTTTTTTCAGATTCCATTCTCCGTTATCCGGCCTTCGTGTCCTTCGCGCTCTTCGTGGTGACAAAGTGCTTCGACAATACAAAAGGCTGCGACGCATGTCAGTGACCTCCCTCCGTGACGGGTACAGTTTCGCTCGGAGGTGACTCTTCCTCTTTCTTTTCGGATTTCTTTTTGGAGCGTTCGGCAAGCTCGTCGAAGATGTAAAAGAAGAGCGGCACGTAAAGCATGGCTAGAGTCGCTTCGCCGATCATGCCGCCCATGATGCCGGTGCCGATGGAATGCCGGGCATTGGCGCCGGCGCCGGTGGCAATCGCCAGCGGCAGGACGCCGAGGATAAATGCCAGCGAGGTCATGATGATCGGCCGGAACCGCTCCTCGCCGGATTGGACTGTGGCATCCATGACGGAGAGTCCCTGTTGACGCAGCTCGGAGGCAAAGGCAACTCTCAGAACCGCGTTCTTGGCACCCAGCCCGATCAGCACCAGAAGCCCGATCTGGAAGTAAACATCGTTATCGAGGCCGCGTATCCAGTTAAAGATCAGCGCGCCCAGAATCCCGAACGGAACCGCGGTCATGACTGAACCCGGCAAGATCCAGGATTCAAACTGAGCGGCGAGCAGAAGGAAAACAATGATGAGACCGAATATGAAAGCGTTCGCCGAGGTTCCCCCGGACTGCTTCTCCTGGTAGGCCATCCCCGACCAGGCGTAACCATAACCCTGAGGTAGAACCTCGCTCGCCACCTCTTCCATCGCCGTGAGCGCAGTCCCCGAGCTATATCCTGGTGCCGCGCTGCCGATAACTTGCGCTGCAGGGAAACCATTAAAATGAGGTACCAGATCCGGACCGCTGACATATTTCGTGCTTACCAAAGCTGTAAGCGGAACCATTTGGCCGTTGGTGGATTTCGTGTAGAGCCGGCTGATATCGGTCGGTTTCTGGCGGAATGGAGCATCGGACTGCAAGATGACGTTCCACACCCGGCTATATTGGGTGAACTGGCTCACTTGAATCGAGCCGAACTGCGCTTGTAGCGCGCTGTATACATCCGACACCGGCACGCCGAGAAGTACGGCTCGGGAACGGTCGACCTCGGCGCGCATCTGCTGCGAGGACGCGCGAAAAGTGGTGCTAAGTCCGGTAAGCTCAGGGCGTTGCCGCGCCTTGGCGAGAAACTGCTGCGTAATCTCCTGCAGGCGGGCCGGGTCGCCGGCCCCCAGGTCCTGAACCCAGAACTCGAAACCGCCGGTCGTCCCGATTCCGGGGATCGCCGGCGGCGCAATGGGAATGAACCCGCCCGTCTTTATGTTGCGCGCGCCGGCGGCTACTTCCCTCAGCACAGCCTCGGAGCTTTCCTTACTCGCAGTCTCCTTGTTCGCATAACGCTCCTCAAAATCTTTGAACGTGACGAAGAAGCTTGCAACATTGGGCTTGTATTGGGAGTCGATAAAGCTGTAGCCGTTGATCGCCGAGCGGTATCTCACCGCTGGATTTTTCGCGAACAACGCGTCCACTTGATCGGATGTTTCGACTGTGCGATCCAGGCTCGCCGCATCGGGCATAACGATCTGCGCCATCACGTAACCCTGATCTTCATTGGGCACGAACGCCGTCGGAGTCGTGCGAAAAAGATGCACGAGTCCCCAGATCATCACGGCCAGAACAACGAAGGCGATGACCTTGCGTTTGATCATCGCCACAACCGTGTTACCGAAGGCCAAAGTAAAGCGATCGAACTGCCGGTTGAACCAGGCAAAGGGGCCGCGCTGCGGCGGCTGGGTATGCTTCAGCATGACTGCGCACATGGCCGGAGTTAAAGTGAGCGCCACGAATCCGGATAGGGCCACGGAAATCACAATGGTGATGGCGAACTGCTTGTAGAGCTGGCCCGTGGTGCCGGGGAGAAACGCCGCCGGAATGAACACCGAAGCCATAACCAGCACGACAGCGACGAGCGAGGTACCGATCTCCTCCATCGCTCTGATCGTGGCCTCCTTGGGAGGAAGATGCACCTTGATCATATTCCGTTCCACGTTCTCCACCACGACAATCGCGTCATCCACCACCATGCCGATGGCGAGAACGATGCCGAACAGCGTCAACAGGTTGATGGAGAACCCCAACGCGAGCATGCCGATGGCGGTGCCGATCAGAGAAACGAAGACTGCCACCGTGCAGATGATCGTAGAGCGAAAGTTCTGCAGGAATAGATAAACGACCAGCACCACCAATACGATCGCTTCGAAGAGAGTGTGGATCACCTCTTCGATGGAGAGACGCACAAAGTCGGTAGTGTCCAGCGCAATGACATATTCGAGCCCGGCAGGCATGGTCTTCTTCAAATCCTCGAGAGTTTTGCGCACGGCGTCGGAGACTTGGATGCCGTTGGCGCCGGGCTGCTGGTAAACGATGATTGGAGTTGTCGCGGCGCCGTTCAGTTTGTTGTCGTCGATGTACTGCCTGCGTCCGACCTCGGATCGAGCGACGTCCTTCACGCGGACGATCGCGCTTTCCTCCGAAGCGGCCCGAAGTATGATGTTGTCGTATTCAGTGGGCTGGATGAACGGCGCCTGGGTCACCACCGGGAACGTCTGCTGCACCTTGCCCGCTGTCGGCTGTTGGCCGACCTGGCCAGCCCCCCACAGAGCGTTCTGTCTCGCGACTGCGGTTTGAATATCGGTCGTGGTGATTCCGAGGGAGGCCATCCGGTCCGGATTCATCCAGATCCGCATCGCCTGATCCGGCATGCCGAAGATCTGTGCCTGGCCAGCGCCATTTATCCGCTGAATCGCGCTCAAGATGTAAACGTTGGTGTAGGTTCGCACGTAATCGGGGCTATAGCGGCCGTCCTTGTTGTAGAGCGCAATGATCATCAATGGCGTGGACGATTTCTTTTGCACCGAGACGCCGAACTCAACGACAGGGTCCGGCAGTTGTGGCATAGCGAGATTCACTTTGTTCTGCACCTGCACCTGCGCGATATCCGGATTTGTATTGAGTGTGAAGTAGACGCTGATGGTCAACTGTCCGGTATTGGAGCTTGTAGAGGTCATGTAAAGGAAGTTGTCGACGCCGTTGATCTGCGCCTCGATGGGGGCAGCCACGGAGTCGCCGACGGTTTTTGCGTCGGCGCCGGGATAGGTCGTCGTCACCTGGATCACCACCGGTGTGATGCTCGGATATTGCTCCACCGGCAACGCTTTCATGCACACCAGGCCTGCAATCACAATAATGAGCGAAACCACGGTCGCGAAGATGGGGCGTTCAATAAAAAACTTGGAGAACATGGGGTTGCCTCTGTTCAGTTATTTGGTTTTCTCTGCGACCTTGCCATTTGGCGCTGCGCCACCGGAGGTAACGGTCTTTTCGGCACTGAGCGGCTTCGCCGCAACCGCAACACCCGGTTGAAGACCAAGACCTCCGTCAACGATCACCTCGTCGCCGGCGCGCAGCCCCTCACTGATAAACCAGTCGTCGCCGTGCCAGTCGCCGACGACCACCGGACGGGACTCCGCCTTACCGTCCTTGGTCACCACCCAGACAGTGTGCCCCTTGCCGCCCTGCTGCACGGCCCGTTGCGGCACGAGGATCGCGTTGGGTCGCACTGCGCCGTTTAGGCGCGCTTGCACGTACTGAAAGGGCCGAAGTATTCCGCCGGGATTATCGAGCGTAACCCGGAACAGAAAAGTTCCGGTCTGCGGGTTATAGAGTGGCGCAGCAAAGGTGATCCGTCCTTTACGCGGAAAAACCGAACCGTCAACATTAATAACTTCGACTTCGTAGTTACCTCCGGGCGGAGGGATGATCAACTTTTTATCAATTTGATCGCGGTAACGCTCTATTTCTTGCTGAGAGATGCTGAAATTCACCCACATCGGCGAAAGCGCCGATACAGTGGTAAGCTGGCTGTTTTGGGCGCTAACGTACGCGCCGTCCTGCAGAATGGCGGCCCCGGTAATTCCGTCCACAGGGGACGTGATGGTGCAATACGAGAGGTTAAGCTGCGCCTGCGTGAGAACGGCCTTGGCTTGCTCCACTGCCGCCGCATATGTCTCGTAAACTCCAGTGGAGTCGTCCAGTTGCTTTTGTGACAACGCATTTTGTGCCACCAATGGCTTAACCCTCTCCAGGTTCGCGCGGGCAGTCTCCAAAGCGGCGTTTTGTCTGGCGAGGGCTGCCTTGGCGTCAGCCACCTGGGCCTCGAAGGGTTTTTTGTCCATCAAGAAGAGCACCTGCCCTGCCTTCACGACGGCACCCTCCGTGTATACGCGCCGGTCAAGAAAGCCATTGACGCGCGCCCGGATTTCCACTTGATGGGAGCTCTGCGTCTGCGCGACATACTGGAAGCTAACCGGTGTATCGCGCGGTTCCACCTTCACGACGAACACTTCGGCCGGCCGAGCCTCGGGTTTGGCTTGTTCTTTTTTACCGCAACCACCAGCGGCCGCTAGGAAAAGACAAAATATGAGCGTCGCCGCAAGCGTCTTAGATCGTCCTTGGTATAAATCAGCGAAATCAATGTTCACGTTATTCCTCCCAAATCGGCGAAGCAGCGGGCGCGTCTTGCCCGGCGCTATTGAAAAGTAGCAAGTGAAAGGCCACGAGGAGAGCCATAAAGTCATTCGGCGCGAGGAACACCTTTTTTAATTCCGCGAAAATTTACTAGCACCGTTCGCACAATTGCGATCGGCTGTGCGGTCCTGCAATTTCTGGTTATCGCAATGCGCCAAGCACGGATATTGGACTTTAGTCCAATGGATGCGGAGAGAGAATTTTCGCGTCGAAGGGGGAATAAACCGCAATACGATCAGTTTACCCAGTGCAGCACATTGCGCATGATCGACCAGCGCGGCTCGCGCTTGTTGGCCTGCTTCCCTAAAACCCAGTGGCCGTAGAGCGCGTCGATGGTGCCGTCTCTCCGTTTGAGCTCGATCCACGTGTTAAGAAACGAAGCGAAGTCGTGATCGCGCCCGGCCACAGGATAGGCCAGCGGAATTTTGACGACTCCTGGTTCCGGCACGACAACCGTGTATTTCGGATATAGCAAGGTCAGCACCGATCCACGCTCGGCGGGCAGGACTACCGCGTCGAAGGTTCCTCGCTGCAATCCGTCCTCGATCTGTTTGATCGTGGCCACCATTTGAAGCTTCAGTGCCGGCGCGCGCGCTTTCAAACGCTCGGTGTAGTAGGGCAAATCCGGACTCACCACAGGAAAGGCGCCGAGGTCGCGGATGGTTTGCCAGCTGGAAAACTCCTCGCGCAACTGATCTCGCACCACGAAGGCGAGCGTCTCATCCAGATAAGGCTCGGAGAAGAGTATTTCCTCGGCGCGGTCGGGCGTTACGACCACACCCGTCATCGCCAGGTCAACACGGTCCGTCGCCAGCAAGCGCGGCAACGCAGTCACATCTTCCATATCGACGAATTCGACCTTGACACCGAGGTCACGGGCGAGGAGCTGGGCCATCTCCACGTCGAAGCCGACGAGTTGGCGCTCCCCGTTGAAAAACACGAAGGGAAGCCGGTCGGCGAAAACGCCCACGCGCAGCACGCCGCGCTCTTTAATCGTAGGGATCAGCGAACCCACAGGTTTTTCGGCACTGTCGCCGAGATCCGTTCCTTTGATGAGCCGCGTCTCCGCATGGGTCATAAGCGGACGCATGCTGTAGACCAGCTCTGCGCCCTCAAATGTCGGTTTCAGCACGGTGCTGAAAACGGCTCTGAGGCCGCCGATGCTTGCCGCCGATAGCGCAACGGTGACCAGGAGGTAGCGAGCGATGCGCGCGGCATTGAAACGCAGCGCGCCAACGATGGCCGCGCTGCCCAATAGCGCGACGGCCACGGTGTGGAGCGCCGCAAGGAGCGCGCCGAAGCGCGCATTGACGACGCTGGTGGCGAGAAACAGCTGAAAAGTGTCTGCCGGGATACGGAATAAGTCCAGCAGGAACGGCACGGCCGCCGTTGTGCTGCCGAACAACGTCAGCAGCCCCGTAAGTGCAAGGCGCGGATACTCAGCGACGGGAACCGCCGCGTCGGCAAACCAGCCGGCGAACAGGATGAAGCTGATCGACAAAAGCTTGCCGGTGTGGGGAAAATTGAAAGAGGTGGGCACGATCACATCGGGCAGCGTTCTCGTCGTTTCATCGACAAGCCGGTGCCGCTCGAATAACTCCTTGCATGCCTGGATGAGAATCGGCAGGACAATGAATAGATCGGCCGCCATAAACGCGGTGATCAGCGCGTCGCGCGTCGGCCCGAGCACCTCGCGATAGCGGAACGGAGTCAGCGCGGCGACAAGTCCCGGCAACACCCATAGGGCGACGAGTAAGGCGATGACCACGTAGGTGACCAGATAGACTTGGATGCGCGCGACCTGCTCGAGGTTCAACGTTCCCGCAGTGTTGGCGGCGATCGCGAAGATACCGTAGGGCGTCAGCCCGACGACAAACTTTGTGGCGCTCGATAGCGCCTCCTTGGCCACGGCAAAGACGTCAAGCAACGAGCGCCTGCGCTCCACGCCGATCAACGCCACGCCAATGAACACGGAGAACAGCACCACCGCCGGCACGATGTTGTTTGCCAACGAGTAAAATGGATTCGACGGAATAAACAGGTCGATGAAATTGAACGGCGGTCGTCGCTCGACCAGAGTGGTGCTGAAAAAGGAGGCCGTTTCGGTGGCGGGAAACGCAAACGGCATCAGAAAGGCAAAGATCAACGCGAAACACCAAAGGCCAATGATCACCGCTCCCGCTCGCAGGCCGAGAGTTTTTACCTGATCGAAGCTTAGAGTTCCGAGACTCGCGATGATCGAGATCGTGATGTAGGGGAGGACCATCATTTGCAGCAACTTGACGAAGCCGTCCGCCGCAATCTTGAACACACGAGCCTGCTCCCCGAACAAGATGCCGACAAAAATTCCCGACAAGAGTCCGATAAGAATTTTAGTGGAGGAGCTCATGGGTGTTAGCCTCGTAAGTTCTCACCCGCACCAACTCACACCCGCCCGGACAGTTCGCTCGTTTCACTGTGTAATCAATTGCGGTCTTTGATCCGTTGGCAACACCAAACTGTAATTTCAGGGCGTCAAACCAACCATAACTTCCGGTCAGAGGTCGTAATCAAATGCCG
>JBLMXG010000186.1:0-5939 GCA_050257635.1 Chloroflexota bacterium | reverse complement strand
TCCATGATCAGCCGTCTCTATGCATGGTACGAGACCCATCGAGACGAAGCGACCGAGAAAAGACTTGCACGAATGTTGGCCAAATAGTCAACACTCAGGCCTGACACCGGATTACACCACTGCCGGTCAAGTCATACGTCATTTCTGTTTGGCAGACTGGCGGCCGATGAATTCGAGCACGGTGCGGTTGAAAAACTCGGGCTGCTCCCAATAAGGCGAGTGGCCGCACTCCGGAACGATCACGACCTCGTTGTCGGGGACATGGCGCGCGATCATTCGTAAAATCGAAGGCGGCGTGAATGGGTCGGCCGCGCCGGTCATAAGCAGAGTCGGCACTTTCAATGTCTCCAGCTTCTCCGGCGTAACGACGTTGGCCAATTTTTGCCGCGCGCCCTTTCCAAGCTCGGATCGGTGATTGAGCTCGGTCCAGCGGGCGACTCCTTCGGGATTGGCCGCGCGGTAGGAAGGCCCGAGCTCGCGAAACCAGCGCGGCAGATCGTCCCACTCTTTGGTGCGAATCTTGGCGGCAGCCTCCGCGATGTAGCCCTTGGCGGCGGCGAGATTGTTGCTCGATACCGTGAGGCTAAGCAGCCGCTCCGGATGCGACAAAGCATAATCGGCAGCGACGCTGCCGCCGGCGGCCGAGCTGACGATGTGGAATTTTCCCAAGCCGACGAACTCGATAAAATTCTGCAGGTCTCCCGACGCCGTCCCCGGATTGTCCGCGGGCGCCGGGTCCGAGTTGTAATAGTTGCGCCGCGAATAGGCGATCACGCGGTAGCCGGCTCTGGCGAAAACCGGCTGTTGGTATAGCCAGACGAGCGCGCTGCCAGAGGCCGGATGGAGCAGCAGAATCGGCTCTCCCCCGCCCCCCGTATCCCAGTATCCAAGCCGAGTGTCGGAAAGCTCGGCTATACCTTCTTTCGCCGGCGCTTGTTCCGGAATCGGCACGGGAATCATCGGATCGTTGACACGGATCTGACTATTCATCACGCCTCCACAAGTCACCTACTTATAGCAAGACGACTGCGCAGAGAAAATCAAAATTCACGGCAGCCGCCCCAAGTATGATGAAGATAGAATCGAGCGCTTACTTCTTCGCCGGATCGTAGCCGAGGATGGGGGAGAGCCAGCGCTCCACTTCCGCGACGCGCATGCCTTTGCGCGCGGCGTAGGATTCTACCTGGTCGCGCCCGATGGCGCTTACGGCAAAGTAGCGCGCTTCGGCGTGGGCGAAGTAAAGGCCGCACACCGACGCCGCGGGGTACATCGCAAAACTCTCCGTGAGCGTGATCCCGGTGGCTTCACTGACTTTGAGCAAGTCAAAGATGATCGGCTTCTCGGTGTGGTCTGGCTGCGAAGGATAACCCGGCGCAGGGCGAATGCCGCGGTATTTCTCGGCAATCAGATCCTCATGGCTCAGTTTTTCGTTCCTGCCGTAACCCCATTCGCCACGAACCTGCTTGTGCAGATATTCGGCGAAGGCTTCGGCAAGGCGATCGGCCAGCGCTTTGACCATGATCGAATTGTATTGGTCCTGATCCTTTTCATAGCGCTCCGCCAGCTCGCGCGCGCCATGTCCCGCCGTGACCGCAAAGGCGCCGAGGTAATCGACATGGCCGCTCTCCCGCGGTGCGATATAGTCGGCGAGGGCGAGCTGCGGCTTGCCGCCGCGCGAATTGTCCTTCTGCTGACGCAAGGTGTGCAGCCGCGCCAGCACTTTGGTGCGCGTCGTGTCGGCATACACGACAATGTCATCGCCGTCGCTGTTGGTCGGATAAAAACCGTAGACGCCCTTCGCCTGAAGCAGATGTTTTTCGACGATTTCCTTGAGCAAATCCTGGGCGTTGGCGAAAAGCTCCCGCGCTGCGGGTCCGCGCATCGGATCGTCGAGCAAGTCGGGATAACGGCCGCGCATCTCCCAGGTATGAAAAAACGGCGACCAATCGATGAACGGCACCAGCTCGGCAAGCGGCAGATCGTTCAACACCCGGCGGCCGATGAATTCCGGCACGGCGATATGGTGCTCGTCCCACTCGGTGTGCAATTTATGGCGCCCCGCCTCTTCATAGGTCAAAAGCTGCGTGCCGACGCGGCTTTCGAACTGCACGCGGATCTCTTCCTGTTCGCGGCGGTTCTGTTCGGCGAGGGCGTGGCGCGCTTCGGGCTTGGTCAGCGCGCCGACCACCGGCACGGCGCGCGAAGCATCGACCACGTGAATGGTTTCGTTTTCGTAGGCCGGCGCGATTTTGACCGCCGTGTGGCGTTTGCTGGTCGTTGCGCCGCCGATTAGCAACGGCAGCTTCAAGCCGCGCCGCGCCATTTCACCGGCGACATGGACCATCTCGTCGAGCGACGGGGTGATCAAGCCGCTCAGTCCGATGATGTCGGCCTGTTCCTGGATCGCCGTGTCGATGATTTTATCCGCCGGCACCATAACGCCGAGATCGATGACGTCGTAATTGTTGCAGCTCAGCACCACACCGACGATATTCTTGCCGATGTCGTGGACATCGCCCTTGACCGTGGCGAAAACCAGTTTGGTTCGTTTGGCTTGGTCCTGCGCCGCTTGTTTCTCCTCTTCCAGAAAAGGCGTCAAATACGCCACCGCTTTTTTCATGACGCGGGCGGACTTCACCACCTGGGGTAAAAACATTTTTCCCGAACCGAACAGATCGCCGACCACGTTCATGCCGTCCATCAACGGCCCTTCGATGACCGCCAGCGGCTTGCCATATTTGAGCCGCGCCTCTTCAACATCCTGATCGATAAAATCAGTAATCCCCTTGACCAGCGCGTGGGACAGGCGCTCTTCCACCGCGCCGCTGCGCCAGCCGTCGTCCTTGGCGACCGTCTTATCGGACTTTTTGACGGTCTCGGCGAAGCTCACCAGCCGCTCGGTGGCGTCCGGCCGGCGATTGAGCAGCAGGTCTTCCACCAGCTCGAGCAAATCCTTGGGGATTTCTTCATAGACCGCGAGCATGCCGGGATTGACGATGCCCATGTCCATCCCCGCTCTGATCGCGTGATAGAGAAAAGCCGAGTGCATCGCTTCGCGCACCGGGTTGTTGCCGCGAAAGGAGAACGAAATATTGCTGACGCCGCCGCTGACCTTCGCGAGCGGCAAATTTTGCTTGATCCAGCGCGCCGCTTCGATGAAATGGACCGCGTAGTTGTTGTGCTCTTCGATGCCGGTGCCTACCGTCAGGATATTGGGGTCAAAGATAATTTCCTGCGGCGGAAAACCGACTTGCTCCGTCAAAATCCTGTACGCTCGCGCGCACACTTCAATTTTTCGCTCCAGCGTGTCGGCCTGGCCGCGCTCGTCGAAAGCCATGCAGATCACCGCGGCGCCGTAACGCCGGATGAGCTTCGCTTGATGGATGAATTTTTCCTCGCCTTCTTTGAGGCTAATCGAATTGACCACCCCTTTGCCTTGCAGGCATTTGAGCCCTGCTTCGATCACCTCCCACTTGGAGCTGTCGACCATCACCGGCACCCGGGCGATGTCGGATTCGCCGGCGATCAAGCGCAAAAACTTTTCCATCGCCGCTTTGGAATCGAGCATGCCCTCGTCCAGGTTGACGTCGATGATCTGCGCACCGCCCTCCACCTGCTGGCGCGCCACGCTCACCGCTTTTTCGAAATCGCCGGCGAGGATCAACTTGGCAAACACCGGCGAGCCGGTCACGTTGGTGCGCTCACCGACGTTGATGAAATTGGACTCCGGGCGCACGGTGACGCTCTCCAACCCGCTCAAGCGCAGATAGGGCTCCACCGTCGGCACGACGCGAGGCGGCTTGTCTTTGACCGCTTCGGCGATCGCCCAAATATGCGCCGGCGTGGTGCCGCAGCAGCCGCCGACGATATTGAGCCAACCGCTATCCACCCAGTCGCAAAGCTGCGGGGCGAAAGACTCCGGGGTTTCCGGAAAGCCGGTCGGCAACAGCGGATCGGGCAAACCGGCATTGGGATGACTACTCACGTAAACCGGCGCGATGCGCGCCAGTTCTTCAATCAGCGGGCGCATTTCTTTGGGACCGAGCGCGCAATTCATGCCCACGCTCAATAGCGGCACATGGGAAATCGAGTTCCAGAACGCCTCGACGGTCTGCCCGGTGACGCCGCGATTGCTGCCCGGCTGAATGAACGTAACTGAGGCCATCAACGGCACTTGGAGCTTTTGATCATCGAATAGTTTGGCAATAGCAAAAAATGCCGCTTTGGCGTTGAGCGTATCGAAGATCGTTTCGACCAAAAGCAAATCCGCCCCGCCGTCGATCAAACCGCGCGCCTGCTCATGATAAGCGTCGACAAGCTCGTCGAAGCTCACTCCCCGCGTCGCTGCGCTGTGCACATCGGTGGAAATCGAGCAGGTGCGATTGGTCGGTCCCATGGCGCCGGCGACGAAGCGCGGGCGCGATGAATCTTTCGCGGCAACGAGCTCCACTGCCCGGCGCGCCGCCCGGGCTCTGGCGACGTTGATCTCGTAAACGAAGGGCTCGAGCTTGTAATCGGCCATCGACACCGAGGTGGAGTTGAAGGTGTTGGTTTCGACGATATCGGCGCCGGCTTCCAGATACTGCACGTGCAAGTCGGTGATCAGCTCGGGCCGCGTGATGCACAAGACATCGTTGCAGCCCTTGAGGTCGCGGGAATGGCCGGCGAAGCGCTCGCCGCGGAACGCCTTTTCATCGAGCTTATGCGCCTGAATCAGCGTTCCCATGGCGCCGTCGAGGACGACGATGCGGTGGGATAAAATTTCGCGAAGCTGGGTTTCCTGTTCGGTCATCGATGCGCCTGCTTGGTCTTTCTTTTTGAAGCCTCCGGCAAATTCACCCGCGCAACGAAAATCTCCACCGGCCGGTTGCCGTTGCGGGCCAGCTTCTCACCGGCAAACGAACCGGTTAAGTCGTAATCGACGGACTCGGCGCCCGCCGCGTTAAACCATGCCTCGACCTCGCCGCGGCTGAAACCCAGCCAGCGGTGCGCCATCTGTTCACGCATCCATGCTTGCTTGTGTTGCACTAGATCGAGCATAACCACGGTGCCGCCGGGCCGGGTGATACGGCAAAGTTCGGCGATGGCGCGCTCGGGCTCCGGCAAAAAATGCAGCACCATCACGCTAAACGCCGCATCCACACTGTGCGATGCCAGCGGCAAATTGAGCGCGTCGCCGTGGCGAAACTCGACGTTGCCGATCTTGCGCTCTTTGGCAAGAGCGCGGGCACGCCGCAGCATCTCGCCCGAAAGATCGACGCCGATCACCTTGCGCGCAAAACGAGCCAGCTCGAACGTCAGACTGCCGGTGCCGCAGCCGATATCCGCCAGGGTGAGATCGCTCGGGAGCAATTTTTCGATGGCCAGGGACGCGATCCGGTCGTCGAAATAGCTCCTGCGAATCCGTTCCCAATCGCCTGCCACCGACTCGAAATAGCTCTGCGAGCGCTGCAGGCGGCGCCGCCGGCAAGCCGCCAAGCGCGCTCGATCGCCTCGAACTTCGGGGACTGCCGCTAGACGCGCGTGCAGAGTCTGGAACAGGTCCCGCGCCGGCACGGCCATATCCTGGCGCGCTGAAAAATAGACGTTGGTGCCCTCCTTGCGATCCTGGATGAAGCCGGCGCCGCGCAGGATGGCAAGATTGCGCGAAACCGAGGACTGCGCCGATTGCACCACTTGCTGAACTTCGCCCACGGTCAGCTCCTCCTCGCACACCGCCGCGAGAATGCGCAGGCGCAAGGGGTCCGCCAGGGCTTTAAGGCTGCGGATGAATTCCATGGTCCCGTCGATTATCGATCATTATATTTAGATATTGTGATGTTTACAACATGGCTGCTACTGAAAAAGTTGCTCCCGCGGGGCGAATGGCCCGGCCGTTCTAACGCAGTTTCTGCGCCAGCAGTCCGGCGCGAAAAGAGGGTTCGCGGCCATCGGTGAAC
>JBLMXG010000185.1:0-7162 GCA_050257635.1 Chloroflexota bacterium | reverse complement strand
CCCGATGAGTTAGCCAAAGTGATTGCTGAGAAGGCATCCGATCGGCTGCGCGATCCCAAAGTTGTGGTCACCGTGGTGCAGTATGCTCCCAGGCGGGTCTTTGTCGGCGGCGAAGTAAACTCACCTGGACCGGTCCAAATCCAGGAAGGAATGACTCCGGTGCAGGCGATCTTTGAACGCGGCGGCTTTAAGGACACCGCCGAGAAGGATACCATCGTTCTTATTCGCAATGCCGGCTCGGAAAACCCGCAAATCGGACGCATCAATGTGGACGAATCTCTCGAAAACGGAAAGCCGGAAGCGGTAACCCTTCTTACCAACGACGTCATTTATGTACCTATGTCCGGGATCGGTCGCGCCACTACCTGGGTCCGGCAGCACCTGAGGGAGATCCTCCCTATGGAGTTGATCGGTATGGGAGCTATGGCCGCCGGATCTTAATAGCGAGAGAGCAGAGTAGAGCAGAACTCCTCCTGCGGTTTAGCTGATCGGTATGCCAGGCTATCGAATTAGCGCGGCTCTCGGAGGGCGCAGAGTTTACTGAGATTCAAACCAGGAAATCGAACTATGGCATGGATCGAAATAGACGGCAAAGAGATTCCGCTTTTAGAGGCGCCGGAGACGCGCAAAGAGACGCCGCGTCGCGTTCTCCAGGTGTTTTTCAAATACCAGCGACTTATCCGCAATGTATTTTTGTCGATAAGCTTGCCCGCCTTTGCCCTTGTGCTGTTATCGCCGCAACGCTACGTGGGTATGACTAAAGTCTTCATCAAGCCCAGCAGGGCGTTTTTGAACCTGACACCCGGCGCAGGCGATCAGGCTTTGAGCGTCCAGCCGTCGCAGGACGTGATGAATTCCGAGATCCAAATTATCAAAAGCCGCGAGGTGCGCGAACGGCTCGCGAAGGAAGTGCCGTTTCCTGACAAAAGTCTTTTCTCTTACAGAGGCGGCATCGATGCAACTCCGGTCAAAGCCTCCAGCATCATTGAAATAAGACTGGTCAGCACGAACCCCGAATGGGCGGCTAAGGCGGTTAACCGGGCGGCAGAGCTCTATCAAGAGCAGAGCGTCAAAGTTCGCCGAACCCAAGGAATCGAAAAGTTTTATGACGAGCAAGAGAACCGGTTGCGAAACGACCTGGTCAAAGCGGAGCAAGACTTTAAGGATTTCCAACAGAGGGAGGGTATTGTAGACGCAAGCAAAGAGGTCGACGCGAGTTTGGCAGGCTCGGCGCTCGCGGAGAAAAATTTGAAGGAAACCGAATCTCAGATACTGGAAACCGAAAAACGCATAAGCGTGCTCGAAGCGCAGCTAAAATCACAACAACCAACGATATCGACAAACAAGCAAGTTACTGTAGATCCGGCCTACGCGAGCATTCGAGCGCGACTAACGCAACTTGAACTCGAGCGTGATTCTCTGCTGCAAAGGTACATGCCCAAAGACCGCTTGGTGGTCGACAAAGAACGTGAGATCGCGGATCTAAAAAAACGGCTGGCGGAGGCCGAGAAGACAAGTGTCGGATCGGAGAGTATCAGCCTCAATGAAGTTTACCGGCGGATTCTAAACGAGCTCTTGACCGCGAAGGTGCAGCTGCAGTCGCTGCGGGAAAAGAGAGCGGCCGACACCAATCAAGTCGCCTCCTACTCTGCGACCGCAGCGTCAAAGAAAAAGTTGAGTTTCGAGTTTGATCGCCTCCAACAGGCAGTCAACGCCAAGAAAGACGCGCTTGCGCTGTATAAAAAGAAAGCCGAGGAGGCGCGCATTTCCGATGCTATGGACGAGCAAAAGTTCGGCAATGTCTATATTCTCGACCGAGCCCGTTTGCCTCTTCCGCCCGCTGGCCGAAGCACGTTGGTCTGGTTTGTCGTGATTGTGGTCTTGTCAGGCGCCGCTGCGTTCGGGGTTGCCTTTGGGATTAATTATCTAGATCCGACCATTCAAGATGAAGCTTACGTCGAAGAGGAGTTTGGCCTGCCGGTCCTAGCGACCATCCAACACTACGACACCCAGCATCCCGATTACTTCATAGCCAAGGGCTGACCGAAACTCTTTGCTTCTCGGATGTAGAACTTGGATGCCGGGCATGGATCTGTTTGCGTAAGCGCGCATGGGGTACTAGGGTTTGGAAAGAAATTGACAAGACTTCACTCGGCGTCCGACATGTTGGCGAAATGCTCGAAATCCTAATCCGCTAAGACAGCTAAACGCCAGGCGCACGCGGGTCTCTAAGAAAGTTTTTACCGATAAGATTCTAGGCCTGACCATGTATCTCAAATACTTCGGTTTTCGGGAAGCGCCTTTCAATCTCACCCCCGATCCTAAATTTTATTTTAGCAGTCTGTTGCATCGAGAAGCTTTCGCGGCTCTGTATTATGGCATCAAGAGCAAGAAGGGCTTCATCGTTGTGACCGGCGAAGTCGGGACCGGCAAAACGACTTTGCTCAGAAAGCTACTGCGCAGCCTTGAGGTGACGCATCATTCGGTTTTCATTTTCAATACGCTTTTGACCTTCGATGAGCTGTTGGCTTACGCCGTGCGCGACTTGGGGCTGGAACCGGCGGGGACGGGCCGGGCGGCGCTGATTCAACAGCTCAACGAGTTTCTGCTCGAAAACACGAAAAAAGGTCATACGGTTTCACTGCTCATCGATGAGGCCCAACAGCTGAGCGAGGAGACCCTGGAAGCGATCCGCTTTCTGTCGAATCTGGAGACCGACCGAGAGAAACTGATACAGATTATTCTTGTCGGCCAGCCGGAGTTGGAAGCCAAGCTGAACCAGCCCTCGCTCAGGCAATTGAAACAGCGGGTGTCGCTCTGGTCGCGGTTGGATCGATTGAATGCGAAAGACACGGAAGCCTATATTCGTCACCGCCTTGAGGTCGCCGGCTACCAAGGCCCGGACATTTTCGATGCCCCCGCGATAAAGCTCATTGCTGCGTACGCCTTCGGAACGCCTCGGCTGATTAACTCCATTTGTGATAACGCTTTGTTGACTACGTTCGCCATGTCCAAGAAGGTCGTTTCCGAACAGATTGTCCAGGAAGTAATTCATGATCTCCGACTGATACCGAGTTCTGAGGCGGCGAAGACCGGTTTGTCCGAACGTGAAAGATCGCAGCAATCGTCGCTGACGGCGCTGTCAAACGATGTCGAGTCCAGCGAACCAAATAGCGGAGCAAGAGGTCGAGCGGTGGAAGATCATGCTGGCGGGCTAAGGACAAACCGTCAGTCCGTGACGCCGCGAGAGTCCGAGCTGGGTTACGACTTCGGCTTAAAGCGCGACCGGTCGGATGTCCGTCAGATCGCGCATGACCAGAAGTGGCGACGAACGCCGGCCAGAAACGTCTCGATCTTTACCGAATTAAAGGAAAAGAGAAGTGAGGAGAGAGGGCGGATTAACGAGGTCGCGGAAGGCTCGAAGCTGTATGCCGCGGCTGGAAACCGAGCCCCCTTAACGCTCCAATCCAGGTCCACTCCAGCGCGCGCCGACGCGATCGTGCCGCCAGGCTTCTTCGACAAACTCGTCCAGATCCTTACCAACGCGATGGGGCCTATGGCGGGGGTCGTGTGGCGAGACCAGATTGCTGCGCTGG
This sequence comes from Chloroflexota bacterium, assembly GCA_050257635.1. Taxonomy (GTDB): domain Bacteria; phylum Desulfobacterota; class Binatia; order UBA9968; family UBA9968; genus DP-20. The sequence goes on along the minus strand of JBLMXG010000185.1, from coordinate 3,566 downwards.
GGGAGTCCCCTGAACAATTCCCGATCAACCGGATTGGCGACCTGCTCGAGGCGATCAAACGAGAAATTCTCAGCGACGGCTTAAGGCTGAAATTCGAGGAGGAAGTCGCCGCACAAATCCGGCAGCTTTCCACGCGCGTATCTTGACGGTTTTCCTCGAGCAATAGTCATCAGCGTACCTTTCCCACCGACAAGTAGAAGTGTAGCAAGCGCTCGCACCGCGCGATTACCCAACCGCTAGGGGCCCTGGAAGGTTTGCGGCGCCCAGCCAAAAGATAGGAGTCTCGGCGTCTCACTTTGCGCCGGTCGATTCGGTTGCCATGCCGCGGCAGATGGACCTCGGCGTTGTTATTCTGACCGATACGGGGTCGTTGTTTAAAATATTGTTGTGTATTTCAAACCATCACTTTGATTGGCTCGATGCGGACTGCTAGGATGGATTTAGCTCGCTCCTCGGCGGGGCATCATCGGAGACGATCAACGGGGGATAAATGAGCAAAATCTTCGATGCATTGATCAAAGCAGAACAGAAATCTCAAGGCGCCGAACGTACGGTCAAGTTCAGCGCCTTGGACGTATTTCAGAAGAAGCGCCAACCGATCAAAATCGATTTTGATCTGGATCCTTACCTGGAGGAGCAATACCAAAAACTCAGACGGCGCCTGGCGGCGACGCCGAAGCAGCCCAATATCAAGGTCGTCATGGTGGCGGCCACCACCCACGGGGAAGGGGCGACGACCACTTCAGCGATCCTTGCCGCGACCCTGGCCCGATCCGGTCACTCCAAAATTCTTCTGATCGACGCCAACTTGCGAACCCCGGCCCTCGAGGGTGTGTTCGACGAGGCGCAGCATCCTGAGGGGCTTGCCGACGTGGTCGCAGCCAATGTGCCGGTGGAATCGGCGATTTATCAAACCAATTTCCCGAACTTGTTTCTCTTGCCGGTCGGCAGGCCCCATTCCTCGCCTTCCTACTTGTTCGACGGCGATCCCATTACAGGAATGTTGAACCAGCTGCGGGACAAATTCGACTTCATTATCCTGGACGGCGCTCCCCTCGACGGCTACTCGGAGTCTTTCTTTCTCGCCTCCAAGGTGGATGGAGTCGTTTTGGTCGTAGAATCGGAGCGCACGCAAAAACGAACCGTCCGGAAAATAAAAAAAGAGCTCGAATGGGGCCCGATCAATTTGCTCGGTGTCGTCGTCAATAAAAAGAAAAACTACATCCCAAAGGTTTTGGAGCCCTTCCTATAAGCCTCGTAAAACCCTCTGGGCTCAGGTGCCTGGAGAAACAGGGCGGGTAAAAGCTTCTCAAGCTTGCGCCCATCGTAAACGCATGCGTTGTCCGAGATTAGCTGAGATACCTCCCCCTCCCAACGGTAAGACCGGATGGCCTTGGACCGAGGCGAGCGATTTTCAGGCGGATGCACCGGCCAACGGACAGCCGTGGCCTCGGCTAAGCGTGGTCACACCGTCCTTTAACCAGGGACAGTTTCTTGAGGAAACGATTCGTTCGGTCCTACTGCAAGGGTATCCGAATTTGGAATACCTCCTGTTAGACGGGGGCAGCACAGACGGCTCCGTTGAAATCATAAAGAAGTATTCGCGATGGATCAGCTACTGGGTGAGTGAACCGGACGGCGGTCAGAGCGAGGCGATCAATCGCGGCCTGAGGCGGGCGACGGGCGAGTTCGCGACCTGGATTAATAGCGACGATCTATTGTGTCGCAACGCGCTTGCGAAACACGCCGAAAACGCAGGTTTCCATCCAAACACTGTCTACATCGGCTTCTGCCTTTACATCGATGAACAGAGCCGTCCGGTTGCTGTGCATCAGGGACAGGTTCGCTCGTTGAGGGATTTAGTACGCATCGAGAAAGTATGGCGCGCCGAAAGCTATAGGGGCCACATCGACCAACCGGCGGTATTGTTTCCCCGTGAGCTGGCGCTTCTTGCAGGGGGATTGAATCGCGAGAATCACGCCACCATGGATTATGAATTGTGGGGCGCTTTACTGATGGCTGGCGCAACCTTTCAATACACGGATATACAGTTCGGCATGTTTCGGCAACATGGGGCACAAAAAACCGCGAATATGCTAGCGCAGACGGAGTCGCTCATTAGATCCGCTGCAGAGTTGACGCGGCGAGTCGATGAATTCTCCGAGCAAGAAAAGCAAGAGATCTTGGGCGAACTGGAATCGTATCTGAGAAAGTTCAGAGCGGCTTATTGGAAAGGCAGCGGGCGCCTGGCCAAAATCGGTCTGCCGCCCGTGATCGTTACACCGCTCCGTCAGGTATGGTCTTTTATTGCAAAAAGTTCGAAGGCTTCGGCACCGTAGAAGCCGCGGGCATACAGCCGAGCGACTTCGCCCGTCCTGAATAAATATTTCTGGTGAAATACGAGAATGAACATTCTACTCGTCGTGCCGCAAGATGAGGAGAACGGCGGAGTCGCATCCGTGGTTGGAAATCTTGGGCGGTATTTGACGCACCGGGGCCATCGGGTGTTTTTTTTCCATCCAGCTGCAGGCATCTTTCTCAAGCGAAAAACCAACCGGCTCGGCTTCTCGAGCTTTTACTGCAGATTACAAATGCCGTTCGGAGAACGGCATCCGGCGGTCAGTCTAGCGATTTTCCTCGTGCTGCTCCCGGTCGTTGCGTTTCAACTTATACTCCTGCTGCGCCGTAATAAGATTGAAATCGTCAATATCCACTATCCGGCGGACAGCCTCGTCTATTTTGCGCTCGGCAAACGTTTATTGGGTTTGCCGTTGGTTACGTCGATTCACGGCGCTGACATTTTTCCCGATGGTAGCCAGGATGGCCGCCGCTCCCGCGCGATGCAACGGCTCTTGTCTTCTTCGGATTTAATCGTGGCGCCATCGAAACAATTTCAGCAGGACTTCGTGACTGCATTTCCTTTGTTTAGCGCCAAGACAAGAGTCATTCACAACGGGATCGATCTTGCCGAGTTCGGAGCAGCCGATAAAAAACCCCGCGACCCGGCGCAAGCGCCGTACATCGTTTGTATTTCGGCTTACAAGAAACAGAAAGCGCTCGACGTATTGATTCGGGCGTTTAAGAGCGTGCTTGAAGCCTATCCTGCGCTAAACCTGATTCTGGTCGGAGCGGGCCCTTTACGCGAGTCGTTAAAGGATCTAGCCGTTTCATTGGGGATCGAAGAAAGGATCGCGTTCCTGGGCACGCAGACGAGGGCCGAAGTTGCGGAACTTCTCCGCAATTGTGAAGCGTTCGTACTGCCGTCCCGATTTGAGACGTTCGGTATCGTTATTCTTGAGGCTATGGCGTTCGAGAAGCCGGTCATCGCGACGACAGCGGGCGGCATTCCCGAAATCATCGAGAATGGCGAGAGCGGGATCCTCGTTCCGCCGGATGATTCGGGCGCACTGGCTGACGCGATCATCGCCGTGCTTCGTGACCGAGCCCTCCGGTCAAAGATCGCGCGCAACGGCTACACCAGGGTGAAGGAGCGTTACGGCAGCGAGAACACCGGCGCAAAATACGAAGCCGATTTTGACGCGCTCGTTCATCCTCCGTTGCCGAGC
>JBLMXG010000184.1:0-6430 GCA_050257635.1 Chloroflexota bacterium | reverse complement strand
ACAAACTCAATAAAGCTTCCCTCTACACGGTTCTCCTCTGTCAAAAAGAAATTTATTCCTCCCGCAGTATAACCCGCGAGCTTTAGCAGGCGGGTTTACAGGTGGTAATTTTCCGCGGGCACTCCGGTGGCCGGCGCGTCCATTAAGAGTTGGCGCCAATCGGCCGGAGCCGAGCTTTGGCGAAGACTGCGGTCAAAACTGAACAGCCCTCGGCTCCAAGCCGAGGGGTTCTGAATTTGTCGACTGGAAGTCGACTTCTGTTTCCGTCATTCCGGCACATGCCGTATCCAGGCGGTTCTTGTATTCGGACCGAGAGCGAAGCTGGATGCCGGCCGGAGTTTATCCTGAGGCCCTCGAAGGACCGGCATGACAAACTTTCACTTCGCCTGAAGGCGAGGGATTTCAACCATCCCCGAAGGGGACATTAAGGCGCGCGCTGATGAAGAGAGATTTAGCAGGGATGGAGCACGATGCGGAGGCTTGCGCCCAAGGCGCGGCTTTTTCAAGTAGCGATCCAGCCGCGCCGCAAATCCAGGACCGGGATAGCGTCTTTAACGAGGTAAATCTTTCGGTGGTTCCTTTTTACCGTCTTTATCGGTGTCTTCGTCCTCGCTCTCGCTAACGCCTTTTTTAAAATCTCGGATCGCCTTACCGAGCCCGCTGCCGATTTGAGGCAATTTGCTGGGCCCAAAGATCACCAGCGCGATCACCAAAATGACCAGCAGCTCCGGCACGCCAAGTCCAAACATGAAACCTCCTAACTCTTGCGTTTCACTGCGAAGAATACCGCGTTATCACCGCGTTGTACAAGCAGCAAAATCCGATCGCCGCGACGTCCCAGGCGCGTGGCTCGTTCGAACTCTTTGACGGTGCTTACCGGCCGCTGATTGACTTCTCGGATCACGTCCGCCGGTTCGATGCCGACCTGATCCGCTGGGCTGTTCGGTTGAACTTCGATTACCAGCACGCCTTTAGAGGAACTCAAGCCGAGGCGGCGCGCCGCCTCAGGCGTGATTCTTTGAACTCTGAGCCCTAGTTCCGGATCCCGCGCCTCAGTTTGTTGGCTGGGATCGTTTTCATCCGGCAACTCGCCGATCTTGACCAAAAGGGTCTGCTCTTTGCGGTCGCGGACAATTTTCAGCGCGATCTTCTGTCCCGGAGCGATATCGGCGATGATCGAGGGAAAGTCGTGGCTCTTGGGCACCGGCTTGCCATTATATTCGACGATGACGTCGCCCGGGCGCAAGCCCGCCTCGGCGGCCGGACTTTTTTCCGCCACCTCGGTTACGATCGCCCTATCGCCGTGGTTGCGCGCCAGTCCAAGCGACAATGCCAGGGTGGGGCTCACGTCCTGGGCGCGCACGCCGAGCCAGCCGCGCACCACGCGGCCGTTTTTGCGCAATTGCTCCACCACTTTCTTGGCGAGATCGATCGGGATGGCGAAGCCGATACCGACGTTGCCGCCCGACTGGCTAAAGATCGCGCTGTTGACGCCGACTACTTCGCCCATGGCATTGATCAACGGCCCACCACTATTACCGGGGTTGATCGAAGCGTCCGTCTGGATGAAGTTATCGTAGGGTCCTGCGCCGATGGCTCGCCCCTTGGCGCTGACGATTCCCGCAGTCACCGTATGTTCGAGGCCGAAAGGGTTGCCAATCGCCATCACCCAATCGCCGACATCTAATTGGCTCGACGAGCCTAGTTTAGCGAAAGGGAAGTTTCCGTTTGTCTTTCTAATTCGGATCAGTGCCAGATCGGTTCGTTCGTCCTTGCCGACCAGCCGCGCCTCGTGCTCGGTTTGATCGGACAACTTCACCTTGATGACATCCGCGTTCCGCACCACGTGATAGTTGGTCAAGATATCGCCGTCCTTGCTGATCAGAATGCCGGAACCCAGATTGCGCTGATTATGTTCCCGGGGCGACGCTTCGCCGAAAAAGCGATTGAAAAATTCCTCGATCGGATCGCTCGAACCCGCGCGTGCGGAACGCTGCCAGGTGGTCGAGATATTGACCACCACCGGCATGGTCCGCTTGGCAATGGCCGCGAACGAAGGTGGGCGGGCGCCTTCGAGGGCGGATAAGTCCGCCGCCTCAACCCGCGCAGCGCAAAACACGCACGCCAAGACCGCCCACAGCGCTGCAGCCCGCCGCCGGCGCGGCCTTCTTTGGCGATCAATTGTCATCCGCTTTTCTCTTTAGGGCGTTGCAACCTTTCGTGCTTACACTAACAAATTTTCTCACCGGACTAAAATCTTGCAATTTACCGACTGAGAGTTGCAAATCCACCGCTCTGTAGTAAGGAAGAGCGATCGGTTTGTAAGCGGAAAGATTCATGAAGCCGGCCCCGATCGACTACGATACCGTGCGAGAGATGTTGCGCACGGCAACGCCGGACCGCGTCTTGCGGTTCATCGGTAAAAGCCACCCCGCCGACATCGCGCTCTTGTTCAAAGGGCTGGAGAGCGGCGAGGTGCGCCAGCTTTTCGACATTCTGTTCACGGCGCGCCGCGCCGACAAGACCCTCAGAGAACTTCCTCCGGAGCTTTTGCCCGATATTTTGGCATTGATCGATGATGAAAAAGTCGGCCGGTTGATCGTCCGCGCCGGACCCGACGATGCCGTTAGCTTCATCGACAGCCTGCCGGCGGAGCGCCGCGAACGGGTGCTCGCGCTGCTCGACCCGGAGCGACAGGCCGCGGTCCGCGAGATCATCAATTACCCCGAGGGCACGGTGGGTCGAATCATGACCACCGATTTCATGGCCCTGCCTCCCGTCACCACCGCCCAGGGCGCCATCGATAAAATTCGCGAGCGCGGCGAGCTCGAAAGTTTCTTTTATCTTTATGTCGTCGACGAAGTCGGTAAGCTTATTGGCGTGGTGCCGGTCCGCAATCTGGTGATCGCGCCGCGCGATCGCAGACTGGACGAGATGATGATCGCCGATCCGGTCAAAGCCAACGTCTTCATGGACCAGGAAGAGGCGGCTCGCCTGGTCTCGCGTTACGAGCTGTTGGCGCTCCCCATTGTCGACGAAGCTGGCCGATTGGAGGGGATCATCACGGTTGACGACGTCATTGACATCATCAATGAGGAGAGCACCGAAGACATGTACCGGATGGTCGGCTTGGCCGAGGAGGACCGTGTCTTCACGCCGATCTCCCGCTCGGTGAAAATGCGCCTGCCCTGGACTCTTTTGAATCTGCTCACGGCCACGATGGCCGCTTCGGTGGTGGGGCTGTTTGAAGGCACGCTGCACGAAATCATCGCGCTGGTCACTTTCATGCCGGTGGTCGCCGGCGTCGGCGGCAATGGCGCGACGCAAACGGCCACCGTGATCATTCGTGCCATCGCCCTCGGCGAATTGGAGTTCGCCTCGGCATGGAAAGCTATCGTCAAGCAGGTCTCGGTGAACATTTGCATCGCGTTGGCGGCCGGCGGCCTGATCGCTCTGGCGGCGCTTCTGTGGAAAGGCAGCCCGTTCCTCGGCCTGGTGCTGGCGAGCGCGATGATTCTCAATCTCGGCTTGATGGCGGGATTTGCCGGCGCCGTGATCCCATTGCTGCTCAAGGCCCTCAAATTCGACCCTGCGCTCGGCTCTGGGATCATTGTCACCGGACTGACCGATGCCTTCGGCTTTTTGTCTTTTCTCGGCCTCGCGACATTTTTTCGCAGCTATCTGGTTTAGCTTTGAGCGGCTTTTCGTGGCGCAATGGGCCTCGGCAGTCGCTGCAGCAAAAAGAGCAAGCCGCCGAGCAGGCTGTCGAGGGCAACAATCAAAAACAAGAGCAATCCGAAGGCGATCCCCTTGTCGTGGCCGATGCCTATGACCGCAAGCAGATAGATATAGCCGCCCTCGCGCAGGCCCAGCCCGTTCAAGCTCACCGGTATCGCCGAGAAGGTTCCGACCAGGGGATAGATGATTAACGAAAATGTAAACGGTATCTCCAAATCGAGCGCGCGCCCTATGACGGTGTGCATCCACCCCTGGATCAAGTGGACGACCAGCGAAAGCGCCGCAGCTGCCAACAACGCCCGCCAGTTTGAACGATAGCTCCGCAAAGCTAGACGCAGCTTGACTACCAGGGGATGGCCGTCTTCGGGCAGCAGCCGTCTTAACAACGGCGCGAGCAGCACGGCCGCGGCAAATCCCGCAGCGAGAAGATACGTCACCGAACGGATGGCGTGGGGCACCGCGTACTCGGGAAAAAGCAAGAGAGCCAAGGCACCGAGCCAAACCAGCACGACCATGCCGATCGCCCGGTCCATCAGCACGGACATGGTGGCATGAACGGTGGTGACCGCGCGCCCGCTGGTGTGCGCGTCCTCGTCCCGCACCAGATAATAGACCCTGCTGACATCGCCGCCCACCGTGCCGGGCGCGAAGAGATTGAAGAACATCCCGACCAGATAATAACTGACGATATCTTTGAACGGCGTCTTTATCCCCAGCGGCCGGGCCAGTGTCGCCCAGCGCACCGCGCTCACCCCTTGAGAGACCAGGTAGACGACAACCGCTAGAGCAATGTAGGAAAACTTCGCGTTTGCGAAAGTCGTCAAGAAGCGTTCGGGGTGAACGCGTGACAGAAAATAACCGAGCAGCCCCAGACTGACCAGAAGCTTGAGGAGAAAAACGATGACCGGCTTGGCGCGCTTCATCCTTCGAGCGGCGGCTGAATGAGCGCCTGAGTTTCGTCTTTGACCAGTCTGTCCACATGGACCGTGCGGCCAACCAGGTGCAGCCGGCCCTCGGCGTACAGCTGAATGGCGCGCGGATAGATACGGTGTTCCTGTTCGAGGATGCGCGCCGCGAGCATCGCCTCGCTGTCCTCGGGAAACACCGGCACCACGGCTTGAATGATGATCGGCCCCTCGTCGCATTCCTCATTGACGAAGTGCACGGTGCAGCCGGAAAAGCGCACGCCATGTTCCACGGCTTTGCGCTGCACATGCAAACCGGGGAACGAGGGCAAGAGCGCGGGATGAATGTTCATGATCCGGTTCGAGTAAGCTTTTACGAAAACCGGCGACAGCAAGCGCATGAATCCCGCCAGCACGACCAGCTCCACGCCCCGCTCCCGGAGCAATTTCACGACGGCCTCGTCGTAAGCCTCTCGGCTGGAATAATCCTTGTGGTTCAGCACTTCGGTGGGAATGCCGTGCTTGCGCGCTCGGCTGAGGCCATAAGCCTCGGCTTTATTGCTCAACACAATCTCGATCTTGGCATCGAGCTTGCCGGCATCGATGGCGTCGATAATCGCCTGTAAATTGGTGCCGCCGCCGGATAGGAGCACACCGATGGGAACCTGTCTCGCCATAAAATTCCTCAAGGGCTGATGCGCGCGCCGCGCGCGCCGTTGCAAACGGCGCCGATCACAAAAGATTTTTCGCCTATTTGTTTGAGAGTCCGTCTCACGGCGTCAGCGTGTCGATGGTCGACAACCAAGATCAAGCCTAAACCATTGTTGAAGGTGTGATCCATTTCCTCTTGTTCCACAGCACCGATTTTTTTGATCAATTCGAACACTGGCGGCACCGGCCAACTGCCGCGCTCGATCACCGCCCGTCTGCCCTTGGGCAACACCCGCGGCAGATTGCCGGTAATCCCACCGCCGGTGATGTGAGCGGCGCCTTTGATCGAGTGCCGGGCAAATAACCGGCGCGTGAGCCTGGTGTAGATGCGGGTTGGCTCCAATAGCTCTTCGGCCAGGGTCCGGCCCAACTCCGAAATTCGCTGCCCCAGTTTCAATCGCCCTTTTTCAAGCAAGACCTTGCGCGCCAGCGAGTAGCCGTTGCTATGTAGCCCGCTGGACGGCACGCCAAGCAAGATGTCGCCGGCGACGATAGCCGCGGCGTCGATGATTTTTTTTCGCTCCAAAACGCCTACGACAAAACCGGCGAGATCGTATTCGCCCTTGGGAAAATCACCCGGATGCTCGGCGGTCTCGCCGCCGATCAAGGCACAGCCCGCCTGCCGGCAGCCGGCTGCGATGCCTCGCACCACCGCCGTGGCGATTTTGACGTCGAGCTTACCGCAGGCAAAGTAGTCGAGAAAAAACAGGGGCGCCGCCCCCTGGGTCAAGATATCGTTGACACACATCGCGACCAGATCGATGCCGACCGTGTCGTGGATGCCGGTCATAAAAGCGATCTTGAGCTTGGTGCCGACGCCGTCGGTGGAGGAGACCAGCACGGGTTTCTTGTAAGGGGTTTTCGCGAGCGAGAAGAGGGCGCCGAAACCGCCGATGGAGCCCACCACTTCCGGGCGCATCGTGGGTTTGACGATGGCTCCGATCCGGTCGACCAGTTCGTTGCCGGCATCGATGTCCACGCCGGCGTCCTTGTAGGTGGTGGTTTTGGCCATGGCGGCTCCGCGCAACGGTTGATCGGGAAGGGGGCGCGACGGGGATCGTCCCCCGGCAGGAGAG
>JBLMXG010000183.1:0-3148 GCA_050257635.1 Chloroflexota bacterium | reverse complement strand
AGGCTCGGCCAGGCGCGGTCGTCGCTGCCGGGGCGGCCGCCGGATGCGGCGATGATCTCGTCGGCGGGCATGGCCAGCGGCACACCTGCCGACTGCGCCAGAATCTGAAAGTGACACGCGTTCTCGAGATAAAAGGAAGCGATGAACGCTTCGCACACGGTCTTCCCCGTTGTGATCCCGCCGTGGTTGCGCAGCAGCATGACCGGCTTGTCGCCCAAGTCTTTCACGAGGCGCGCGCCTTCGGCCGGATCGGTAGCCGCACGGCCGTAGTCGTGGTACGCGGTCTGCCCCTGGAACCGGAGCGCAGCCTGCGACATCGGCAGCAGCCCGCACTGGAGCGCTGAGACCGCCGTCGTGTACGGCATGTGGGTATGAAACACGCAGTTGACGTCCGGGCGCGCAGCCAGGATCGCGCCGTGGATCGCGACACCGGCCCGATTCACCGGCACCTCGCTTGGCCCTACCGCCTTGCCTGCGAAGTCGACCCTCACCAGGCTGGACGCGGTGATCTGGTTGAAGAGGATGCCGTGGGGGTTGAGCAGATACGATGGCGCCGGTCCCGGCACGCGCAGCGAGATGTGGGTGTTGATCAGCTCGGACATCCCATATTTGTCGGCCAGACGGTAGGCAGCCGCCAAATTGATGCGCAGCTCGCGCTCTTCCTCGGATATCTGACTCGTGAGTTTCTGGTCGGTTGCTGTCGCGACCATAACGGTACTCCTTCTTGCTCAGCAGTCTGCTTGACGGTGCTGCAGCGTCCAATCGTACGGAAAATTTGAATCGCCTCTTTCGCTGACGCGAGCTATAGCGCCGCACCGAAAAAGTGTCAACGATATGAAAAGGGCGAAAATCAACAGGGCCACGCGTTGTAATTGCACCTCCATCGGGACTCGTGCGGACTAAATTGACTGCTATTTTCCCTGAGCCATTTCCTTATAAACCGAATCGATAAAGCCGCTCTTATCGAGCTCGGCCACCAAGCTCGAATCGACAACATCTTTCACCGTCACATTCGCGACCTTGGGATTGAATTTCGCCAGAAATTTAATCAGGCTCTCGACGCCTTCATCGGTCGGGTACGGTTTCCGGATATTGACGGCATAGCCCCGAAGCGACGCATAAGCATCGTTGATCTTCGCCTGATCATCGAACTTAAGATACTTTCCCAGCACCCGTTTCACCTCGGCAGCATTTCGTTCTTGGGCGATGAACGCAATGCCCTCGACAATCCCCTTGACCGCGTTTAAAGCAGTGGTCCGATGTTTGGCCAGAAAGGCTTTGCTGCTGTCGAGCGATTCGTGCTGATAGGGAATGCCGAACTTGCCGAGATAACCAAGATCCTTGAATCCTTCGCTCACCAGAAACGGCACAAATCCCGGATCGACAACCGTTGCATCGATCGAACCGGCTCGCATGCCGGCGATGCGTGTCGTCATCGTGCCGCTCTGCACATAGGTGATGTTGTCGCGCTTTGCGTCAAGTTTGAAGTGATCGAGCGCGATGGCGACGGCGGCGTGAGAGGAGCTGCCTATCCGGCTCACGCCGATCCGCCGGTTCTTGAGGTCCGCTAAATCTTTGACCTGCTTCGTCGCGACCAAGTTATAAGCCAGGGAATTGACCAATCCCATAATAATCGTCTCGCCGGAACCGGATGCATTGGAAATAATCGCCGGGGCGCCCGCGTTGTCGGCGATGCCGATTTCGCCCGACGCCAGCGCCTGAGAGGTAAGGCTGCCGCTCTCGATGAGCAGGATTTCGACTTCCAGGCCGTGTTTCCTAAAAAACCCTTTCTCTTTCGGTATCCAGAGAAACGCGGTGCTGGGACTGAGCGCCGAGTAGCTCAGCCGAATTCTCTCCTGAGCCGCGCCCGGAACCGTGGAGGCAATCACGAGGGCGCCGGACAGAATAGCAAAAAGGAATTTCCCGCAAACTTCCTTAGAGGTTTTGGCCATGCTTATTGGTCTCCCTTTTCGGTGTGTCTGACTATATATCTTTCATATCTGCCCTGTCGCAATAAGCCAGACAAAAGTTTTGGTTGAAAGATGTCGCTTGTTTCACAAAGTGTTGCCTCTTCGATTCAATCGGAGGATAGTCGAACAGTTCCGATGATCGAGCCGAACTGCCGACTCGAATAAACTTGAGGGGTTACCGATGCTTCGAGCATTTTTAACGCCGCAGCGTTTTCTGATTTTGATCCCCATGATCTCCGCGTTGATTGTCGGGACATCTGCTACCCAAGCAGAGCAGATAAGAATCGGCTACGGCTCGCTCAGCACGAGTTATGCGGCGATTTGGGTGGCCGGCGAGGCTCGTCTGTTCCAGAAAAACGGCATCGACGCGGAAGTTCTTTATCTGGAGAGCGCGCTGGTGCGCACGGCTCTGATCGCGGGTGATATCGCGATGGGCGGCATGTCAGGAACGACGATGGCGGCGCCTCGCCTGCAAGGCGCCGATCCGATCATCATCGCGAGCTTTCTCAATTCGCTGCAGTACCGCCTTGTCGTCCGGCCGGACATCAAGACACCGGCGCAACTCAAGGGCAAGCGCGTCGGCGTTGCCAGCTTCGGCTTGGGAGCGCATCGCGGCGCTCAGATCATGCTCGCCAAGCTCGGCCTCAATCCCGATACCGACGTCACCTTGCTGCAGATCGGCGGCGATCCGACGCGGTTGTCGGCGCTTCTGAGCGGCTCCATCGACGCCAGCGTGTTCAACCCGCCGCTTTACAAACGCGCGGTCGAAGCCGGCATGAGAGTATTGGCGAACATCGAGGAAATGGGAATACCCATGCAAGCTTCCGCACTCGTCACCACAGAACGGTTCATCAAGAGAAGCCCTGATTTGACGCGGCGAGCGGTGAAATCGATCATCGAGTCGATCCATTTGGTCAAATCCAACCCCGAGTTGACCAAGCGCGCAATTCGAAAATACATGCACTTCAAGGACGATCGTGACACCGAGGAGGCATACCAGATCATTCGCGACATCGCGCCGCGCAAACCTTATCCGACGGTCGAGGGCATGAAAACCGTGCTCGACGAGCTGGGCTTGAAGTTGCCCGCGGCAAAAGCCGCTCAGCCGCGCGACTTCATGGACACGCGCTTCATCGAAGAGCTCGACCGCTCAGGATTTATCGACGGGCTCTACAAAT
>JBLMXG010000182.1:0-18382 GCA_050257635.1 Chloroflexota bacterium | reverse complement strand
ATCTTGTTCGTGTAGACCATGTGTTCCTCGATGAAGACATGAGGAATGTTATACGGCCCGGCGGAGAGATGCGGCCCATTGAGAAACGCATTGGGTTTGAACGCGCCGTAGGCGCCGCTGTCGAAGATGAAGCTCATGCGGTGCGCCACCAGCGTACCGTCTTTTTTGACACCGGTCTTGACCTGGATGATCGAAGCGTGGCGCGGATTGCCCGCGACAAATTCTTCTTCGTAGTCCATCACCAGCTTGACCGGCCGTCCGGCTTTCTTGGACAGGAGATAAACTACGGCGAGATCCATAAAATCGCCCTTGCCGCCGAAGTCGCCGCCGATGTAGACAGGATTGAAGTTGAGTTTTTCCGGCGGCAGCTTGAGCGCGTTGGCGACCTGCTCGCGCACGCCGTAGGGCACCTTGCTGCACGACCAGAACTCCGCGGTACCGTCCGCCGCGACGCTCACCACGCAAGAATGCGGCTCGATATAGCTCTGGTGCACCACCGGCGTTGTGAAAGTATTCTCGACGATCACGTCCGCTTGGCGAAAACCGGCCTCGACGTCGCCCTTGCCCCAGGTCACATAAACAAAGTCGTTGGTTGGCTCTTTGAGCGGATTGGGCAGCCCCTTGTAGTTCACGACATCGGGGTGGATCAGCTTCGCACCCGGTTTGAGGGCCGCAACAGGATCGAGCAGCGGTTCGGTTTCCTCGTACTCGACCTCGATCAGACCGAGCGCTTCTTCGGCGATCTCCTCGCTTTCGGCAGCCACCGCCGCCACTTTTTCGCCGATGAATCTCACTTCGCCGTCGGCGAGGATCGGCATGTCGTAGAGCCGCCGGCCGATCTTCAAGCCCGTGCAGTCCTGTCCGGTGACGACCGCATGCACTCCCGGCAGCGCCGCGGCCTTGCTTGTGTCGATGGATTTGATCTTTGCCGAAGCGATCGGACTGCGCAGCAGCTTGCCCCACAACATGCCCGGCAACGCCACGTCCACAGCGTACTTTGCCGCACCGCTGACTTTCAGCTCCCCCTCGACTCTTGGTGTTGGATTGCCTACGACTTGCTTCGACGATGCCATCGGAAGACCTCCTGTTGCTATCTCGTCTGATTAGAGTGGATTTGGCAAACTCCGCTTCGGTGCTTGCTTACGCTCACCGAAGCGGAGTGGGTAGCTGGCTCCCCGGGAGGGACTCGAACCCCCGACCAATTGGTTAACAGCCAACTGCTCTACCGACTGAGCTACCGGGGAAATATGGTTCAATGCTTTTCGGTTACTGGCACCTGAATCTTCTGGTCAAGCCACTGCCATCCCCGTCCGGACTTAAGATAATTTTCCCGCTGCCTCGCGGACCGGGCATCGTTGAACTCCTCATAGTAAACGAGTTCAAACGGCCGGTTATTCCGCGTCCAACGAGTTGCGCCACTGTTATGTTCGGCAAGTTTCTCCCTTGGTGGCTTTCCGGTGTAGCCTACGTACCGCTTATTGTTTCGCAAGCTTCGTAAGACGTAAATAAAAAACACGTCATCCACGCCGGAGGTTTGGGTCGATACGGCACCGAGGCTCGACCGACTGCCTGAGCTTCAGCTGAAAGCTGATCAGCCTTCGGCTGAACCGGGGAAACAATTTAACGGACAGCCTGGTTTTTTAACACACAAAAAATCCGATTTCCAGGTCACCCGACACCCATTTCTTTCAACTGGTCAAGCATTCGCTGATGATGCGTCGCCGGCCAGTAGGCCCGCTGGCACCGCGGGCACCAGGAGAACCTTTCCTGGGTGGCAAACACATACGGCGGGACCAAACTCTCCACGGTTTCTTTGGCCTTGGATTCGAGCACCGCGTTGCATTCGAGGCAACGGGTAAAAATAGCGCTGCCGACCTCCAACTGACAGGTTTCAATGACCTGCCGCACCTGTTCGCGATAGTGATCGCTGGCGATTAAAATAAACGGCGGCGGCTGTTTTTGCTTCAAGCGCCGATCGCGGGTGAGGATCAGCCGCCCTTCGGCGCGCGCCGCCCGAATCAAACCATAGCCGGTCAAATGCTGGCCGTAGATGACGTCTTGTCCTAGGACGCGGAGCCACTTCACAAGCTTTCCGAGCATCCGATCCGCGGCGAATCTTATTTCGGGTGCGGTGGTTGGCAATTATTTTCCCTTGTTCAATTGATCCCGGTGCTCTAAGCCTCTACCATATAGGCTCTACCGCATGATCCTTAAGCAATCTATCGGCGTCGCCATCGTGACGTTCTGGTGCGCGATGAACCTGTGGCTCATCAAGCGCCAGAGCGATGCGCCGCCGCCCGTCATCACGCTGCGCGGCACCGAGAAGATCACCGACAACATAGAAGAGTGGTGGGGAGTTTTCTACCGCGGCGAGAAAATCGGTTACGCGTCGCAAACCATCACGCCCAAACCAAAAGGCTACACCCTGCGCGATCAGTCGGTATTGAATCTTAACTTGCTCGGCGCTATCGAGCCGACCGCAACCCGCCTCGAGATGGAAGCCAATGACGACTGGATCCTGGAAAGGTTCAACTTCGAGCTCCATTCGAAGGAAATCCGCTTCGAGGCACGCGGCATGGTCCGCGATGGTAAACTCGCTCTCGAAATCGACTCCGCCGGCAATAAATCCAAGCAAGAGATCACCCTGACCCAGGCGCCCTACCTGCTTGCGGCGCTCAAACCCTATGTCGTCACGCAACAGTTGGAAACCGGCAAGAAGTTTCTCTTTTCGACCTTCGACCCCTCGACGTTATCGCAACAAGTGACCACAGTCGTGATCGAAGGCCGCGAGCGGATCCGCGTCGGCGAGCGCACCGAGCCGGCGATCAAGCTGCGCCAAAGCTTTCGCGGTATCTCGGTGCTTTCCTGGGTCGACGGCGAGGGCCGCACGCTCAAAGAGGAATCTCCCGCCGGGTTGTCCCTCCTACGCCAGAGCGTCCAAGAAGTGAAAAATCTGCCTTCGCGCGGTATGTCCTTGGATATGGTGGCGCAAACCGCCATTCCGGTGGCGACGCCGATTGCAGATGCATCGAGCAGGAGAGCTATCGACTTGAGGCTCAGCGGCGTGCAACTCGGCAACTTCCAGCTCAGCGGCGGTCGCCAGCGCCTCGACGGCGAGCGACTGGAAATCCGCCGCGAAGAGCTCAGACAAGTCAGCACGCAGAAGCTTCCGATCACCGACGCGCGTTTACAGCCCTATTTGCGGCCGACGCCGTTTCTGCAGTCGGATCACCCGAGCATCCGCGCGCTCAGCGCGCAAATCTTGCAAGGAGAAACCAACGCGCTCAGAGCCGCGCTGAAAATCAAAGATTGGGTGTACAAAGAACTCGCCAAGGAGCCGACGGTGAGCATCCCCAACGCCCTCGAGGTGTTGCGCACCAAAAAAGGCGACTGCAATGAGCATGCGGTGCTGTTCAATGCCTTGGCCCGGGCCGCGGGCATTCCCGCGAAAACCGTGGTTGGCGTCGTCTATCTGCGCGGCGCATTTTACTACCACGCCTGGTCGGAGATCTGGCTCGGCAACTGGATATCCCTCGACCCGGTACTGAATCAGTTTCCAGCCGACGTAACCCATGTGAAGTTTCTTGAGGGCGAGATCGACCGGCAGCTCGACATCCTGCAACTGATCGGTAATCTAAAAATCGCCGTGATCGACAGCTAAGCGGATGGAAAAAGTTGTCCTCTGTCAGTTGCCGGTAAACAGCGAGAAATAAAATTGTAGGCCTCAGACTGACAACTGACCACTGACAACCGACTACTGCCCGCATGATTCAACTTATCAACCTGACCAAACAATACGGCAAGCTTGTGGCTGTCGACGGGCTCAATCTGGAAGTGCCGCGGGGGCAGATTTTCGGCTTCCTCGGCCCCAACGGCGCTGGTAAGACGACAACGATTCGCGTCATGATGGGCATCTTGAAGGCCACCTCGGGACAAGTCTTGCTCGACGGCCATGACGTTGTGGCCGCTGCGCAAAAAGCCAAAGCCATCGCCGGGTTCATTCCCGACCGGCCCTTTATCTATGAGAAGCTAAGCGGCAACGAATTTCTGGAATTCGTCGGCAAGCTTCATCGCATCGAGCCCGTGAGGCTCAAGCGCCGAATCGCTGAGCTTCTCGAACATCTGGAATTGACCCACTGGAAAGACGAGCTCGTCGAAAGCTACTCCCATGGCATGAAACAACGCCTGGTGATCTGCGCCGCGCTGATCCACCAACCGCGCATTCTGATCGTCGATGAGCCCATGGTCGGCATGGATCCGAAGGGCGCGCGCACGATCAAGGATTTATTTTGCGCGCTCTCGAAAAACGGCACCACAGTTTTTCTTTCCACCCACAGCATCAGCGTTGCCGAAGAGATTTGCCACCGTATCGGCATCATTCAAAAAGGTCGTCTGATCGCCTGCGGCACGATGGCCGAGCTGCATGCGCAGGTGGCCGGCCGCCACGGCAATCTCGAGAGCGTCTTCCTCGAGCTGACCCGAGAACAGGAGCGCGAAGCCGTCGCAATCGGAAACTCCTGATGAATACTGTCGCACTCCTGCTCTCGCCGATGTGGCTGTCGTGGAAAAATGGCATTCTGCGCGGCAGCGGGTCTTGGACCCGGCGGCTGTTGCTGGCCGCCCTCGCGTTCGTTTTTTGGCTCGGAACTTACTGGGTGATTCGGCGCGTGCTGCGCTACTTCGAATCCGCGTTCGATCTCGGCCCCGGCCTGGCTTACCAACTCTTGCTGATCATCCTGCTGACCTTTCTATCGATGCTTCTGTTCAGCAATCTGGTCGCCTCCCTATCGACCTATTTCATGGCACGCGATCTCGATCTGCTCCGTTCAACACCGATCTCGCCCGACTCATTTTTCTATGCGCGGCTGATCAACACCACCGTCAATTCGTCCTGGATGGTGCTGTTCTTCAGCTTGCCGATCTTCGCCGCTTACGGCTCGGTGTTTGGCGGCGGTTGGTCGCTTTATCTCTGGGTCGCGGTGATCTTGCCGCTCTTTCTGGTAATCCCGGCGGCCATCGCGATCGCGGTCACCCATCTGTTGGTTTACTGCCTTCCCGCCAAGCGGATCCGCGACATCCTGTTGTTCATCGGCCTATTCGCGTTCCTCGTCATGTTTTTTCTCTTCCGCGTGTCCCAGCCGGAGCGCTTGGTCCAGCCGGAGTCCTTCGGCAATTTCATGCAGTTCCTCCGCGCCATGGAAACACCCTCGTCGCCCTATCTGCCGAGCAGCTGGTCTGCGGAAATTTTGGCCGGAACTCTGTTTAACCGGGAGGTAGAACAGGGATTCTTTTTCGCCCTGCTCGCAAGCTATGCCCTATTTCTTCCATTAACAGCGTCGTGGATTTGCGGCGGGATCTATCTCGACGGCTGGTCCAAGGCCCAAGAGTCGCGCCAGGGCCGGCGCAAGTTGGCCTGGTTTGACCGCTTCCTCGAGCGAATGACCGGCTTATTCCCCCGCTCGATTCGGGCAATCATGGTGAAAGACTTGAAAACTTTTTTGCGCGACACTACTCAGTGGTCGCAGCTGTTCCTTTTGCTCGCGCTCATCGTCGTCTACCTTTACAATTTCAAAGTCCTGCCGCTGGACCGCTCGCCGATGCCGGCGGGAACCCTTCGCACCGTCGTATCGTTCGCCAATCTGGCGCTCGCCGGTTTCGTCTTGAGTGCCATCGCCGTGCGCTTTGCCTTTCCTGCGGTCAGCTTGGAAGGCAAAGCCTTCTGGATCTTGCAATGCGCGCCGGTCTCGCTGCGCGCTTTGTTGTGGAGCAAATTCTGGTTGATTGCCGTGCCGCTGCTTTTCCTGGGGGTGCTCCTGGTGTTCTTAAGCAACCTGCTGCTGCAAGTGACGGCCTGGATGATGGCGCTTTCGCTGATCACCGTCAGCCTGATGACCTTCGGCATCGCCGCCATCGGCGTCGGCTTCGGCGCGATTTATCCCCATTTTGATTATGACAATGCCGCCGAGATCCCTACCAGTTTCGGCGGCGCGATATCGATGATCGTCAGCGTCGGCTTCATCGCGCTGGTAGTCATGGTCGAAGCCTGGCCGATTTATCAGCTCGCCGCCGCCTCGCTGCGCCCGAGCCACGCCGTCGTGCCGACCCTCTGGCTTATCGCTCCCTCGCTAGCGATTGTCGCGGCGTTGACAGCGGTTGCGATCGCATGCTCCTTGCGCATCGGCATGAGCAAACTGGAACAGCTAAGAGACTAGCAACCCTCTTGCGGAGGATCGTCGTGGAACTCATTCATACGCTCTACCAACCTGCCGGTCGCGGCATGCACCCGACGCTGTTGACTTTACACGGCCGCGGCGCCAACGCCTTCGACCTGCTCGGCCTTGCGCCCTATCTCTTCGGCGGGCGGCTTATGATGATCTGTCCGCAGGGCCCGCTTGAAACACCCATCGGTCCCGACGCGAACGGCTATGCCTGGTACCCGATGAGCATGGGTGGGCCGCCGAATGTGGAAGCAATTCTCGATTCGCAGAAAAAACTGCTGGAGTTCCTTGATCAGTGCATGAAGCGCTATCCGATCGATCCCATGAAACTCGCGCTGCTTGGCTTCAGCCAGGGCGGCGTGATGGCTTACAGCCTCGCTCTGGCGCACCCCCAGCGCTTTACCGCCCTCGCCGTGTTGAGCAGTTGGCTACCGAAGGAACTCGTGCCGCGGCTGAATGTCACGGAGCGAATACGATCGCTGCCGACCCTGGTCCAGCACGGCACGCAGGATCCTATGATCGAAGTCGACCGCGCGCGAAACTCCGTCGAAACTCTCCGCCAGCTGGGCGTGCCGCTAACCTTTCGGGAGTACGAGATGGGCCATGAGATCAGGCCGAGAAGCCTTTCGGATCTCTCGGCTTGGTTGGAAGAAAAAGTAGGGGCGACCGGCCGGTCGCCCCTACAATAGTAAAAACTATAAGCCGACGTTTATTAGAATTACGCCCGCAGGTAGCTCATGTCTTTCGCCATCGCCTCAAGCCGGGCGATGCGCTCTTCCATGGCCGGGTGGGTGCTGAAGAGATTGGCCAAGCCGCCGCCGCTGAGCGGGTTGACGATGAACATATGCGCCGTCGAGCTCGCGGTGGCGTCGCTCACCTGGAGCGGAATGTTCTGCGCACCCATGTGCAGCTTGCGCAGCGCGCTCGCGAGGGCGAGGGGATCGCCGGTAACCTTAGCGCCGCCTTCGTCGGCCATGTATTCTCGCGAGCGGGAAACGGCCATCTGAATCAACATGGCGGCCATCGGCGCGACGATCATCATGAACAGCAGGCCAAATATATTGCTGCCGCCTTCTTCGCGGTCGCGGCTGCCGCCGCCGAAGATCGCCGCCCACTGCGCCATATATGCCAGGTAGCTGATCGCACCGGCAAGCGTGGCGGCGATGCTGCTGATGAGAATATCACGGTGTTTGACATGGCTGAGCTCGTGGCCCAAAACGCCGCCCAACTCGCGTTTGTTGAGGAGCCGCCGGATGCCTTGAGTAACGGCCACCGCCGCATGCTCGGGATTGCGCCCGGTGGCAAACGCGTTAGGTGCCTCCTCGGGAATCATGTAAACCCTGGGCATCGGCAGACCGGCTCTGCCCGCTATGTCTTGGACCAGTCCGAAAAGCTCGGGATCGTCGTTTGCGGTGATTTCTTGCCCGCCGTACATTTTGAGAACGATCTTGTCGCTAAACCAATAGCTGATAAAATTCATGGCGCCAGCCATCACCAGGGCCATTATCGCCCCGTTCGGACCGCCGATCATCTGGCCGATCCAGACCACCAGCGCCGTCAAGGCCGCCAGTAGAATCGTGGTGCGAAAGCCATTCATATGATTTCCCCCCTTGTTACAAGTATCCTAGGTGCCTAAATGTTAATGTCAAGCTAGTTGATATTAAGTTCAACGCTTAATTTGCGTACGCTACAAGGTAAATTCAAGGGGGCATTTTTTTAAGCAAACAAACCTGCATTTCTTGAAACTACGAAGAAATAAGGAGGTTCCTATGCGCATCGGCGTGGTTTTTCCGCAAACCGAAATCGGCGCTGACCCGGCGGCGGTTAAAGATTATGCCCAGGCAGCCGAAGACTTAGGATTTACGCATATTCTCGCTTACGACCATGTCGTCGGTGCCAACCTCGCCAGTCGTCCAGGTTGGCGCCCGCCCTACAGTTATTTAGACATGTTTCACGAGCCGTTCGTTCTGTACGGCTTTCTCGCCGGGCTGACGAAAAAAATCGAATTGGTCACTGGCATCATCATTTTGCCCCAGCGCCAAACCGTGTTGGTCGCCAAACAAGCGGCGGCGCTCGACGTGCTGAGCGGTGGCCGTCTCCGTTTGGGCATCGGCATCGGCTGGAATCCCGTGGAATACGAAGCCCTCGGCCAGGATTTCAAAAACCGCGGCCAGCGC
Organism: Chloroflexota bacterium; assembly: GCA_050257635.1. GTDB lineage: Bacteria > Desulfobacterota > Binatia > UBA9968 > UBA9968 > DP-20. Next base: position 9,987 of record JBLMXG010000182.1, on the reverse strand, counting down.
TCGGAGGAGCAGGTGCAGTTGCTGCGCAAATTATGGACTGAAGAACTCGTAACCTTTGACGGCCGCTGGAACAAAGTCGTCGACGCGGGGATAAACCCGCTCCCGGTGCAGCGCCCCATCCCGATCTGGTTTGGCGCCACCGACGACCGCGCCCTGCGCCGTCTCGCCAAGCTCGGCGACGGCTGGTTTCCGCTCATGGCGCCGGATGACAAATGTCGCGAGGCGCTGGGGAACATCCGCCGCTACGCCCAAGAAGCCGGCCGCAATCCGAGCGAGATCGGCATCGAGGGAAGAATCGGCTACGGCCAGGGCTCCCCGGAGGATTGGCTCAAAGAGCTGCAAGCCTGGCAGGCGTTCGGCGCTACCCACCTATGTTTCAACACAATGAAAGCGGGGTTGAGCTCACCCGCAGCGCATGTCGATGCGATCCGGCGCTTCAAGACCGTTGTCGGTAGTGCGAAATAGTTTGCGAGTCGCTGCAAGCCGCGGCTGGAAGCTAAAAGAGTCCCTATCGATAAATCCCTAACGACGGGAAATTCTCGACGCCCTAGACTGACGCGTCGAGACATTGACGAATCGCTTTCAATCTCGCTGCTTCTCCGCAGTCAAACGTTTCTCGCGGTTTTTGTCGAGCCAGGCGCGCACAGCGGCAAACGGTTCTTCGCCGCTCGCTGTCGCGCTTTCCAGAGATTGGACCGTGCGCCGCAGGTCCCTGCCCGACGCATCGTAGAGGGATTCGAAGAGATCGAGGTCCGTGAAATAGACGAGGTAGTGCATCAGGATCGCATTGTTGAGCGGCTCTTGACTAAACGCAAGAAAGGGATGATCCGGCCGGTCGGCGATGCGGCGCGACCATTCCGCTTTGCTGCGCGCGAAAACTTCCTCGCGTAAGCGCAGCTTGTCGGCGTACGGGATATCAAGGCCGTAAAGATCGCTAAGAGTCGCGGCCACCTCGGCGATGAAGGCGCCAAATTCTTTTTCCTCGTCCCAGAACTTAACCGCCCGCAGATAATCCGCGCTGGCCGGGCCTGAGCGCTCGCGAAAAAAATCGATGGCGGCGCGGTGGCCAATGAAGTTGGCCGCGCTCTCGTTGAACTCGCCCGCCCCTTTTACATACAGCGTATTGTGAAACAGCTCGTGAAAGACGATGGTGCTGAGCACCACCCTGTCGTACTTGAGCAAATGCGAAAGCAACGGATCGTCGAACCACCCCAACGTGCTGAAAGCCGCCGAGGTGCGCAGGTAGGTATCGTAACCCTTCGTTTTCAATTTATCGATTTCCGCCAGAGCGTCTTCCTTGTCGAAAAACCCTTTGTAGGGCACACTACCGACGATCAGAAACCACCAAGTGTAGGGTTTGAGCTCGGTTTTCGGCGCCGCCACGACGATATAGGTCAAATCCGGCCGGTCGACGTAGGAATAGCTCGAATAGCTGCCGCCGACGTTGAGCGCCAGCCGGTCGCGCGCGTAATCGCGCACTGCCAGCACCAGACGCAATTTCTCCTGGGTGTCCGGCACGGTCTGTGGATCTTGAATGAGATCGACGATCGGCTCGCGGCGCCAGAGAATTTTTCCTTCCTCGTAGGCGGCGCGCAGCACGTAAATAGGCGAGCAGCCGGCCAGCGTCGCTGCCGCGAGCGCCGCCGCTAAAGCCGGCGCCGACCAAAAAAATAATTTTGATCGCGCCGGGAAGACGATCGGAGGCGGCGCAGTCCGCGCTTTCTTCCCGGCCGCGCTACGCATTCGCCTTGAGCGCGACCGGTGCCGCTGCGAGCTTCAACTCTTCGCGCTCATACTGAAGCTGGTACAAGCGGTGATAGATGCCGCGCGTCTCCATCAATTCGGCATGGGTGCCCACTTCGCGGACCTCGCCGTGATGCAGCACGATGATCCGGTCGGCGTTGCGGATGGTGGAAAGCCGGTGCGCGATCAACAGGCAGGTGCGATCGCGCATGACTTTTTCGAGGGCGTCTTGAATCAACCCCTCGGTCTCCGAATCGACGCTCGAAGTCGCCTCGTCCATGACGAGAATTTCCGGTTGGTAGGCCAAAACGCGGGCGAGCGCCAAGAGCTGGCGTTGGCCGCCGGAAAAATTGCTGCCGCGCTCGCGCACATAGGAGACATAGCCTTCGGGCAGTCGGCGGATGAAGGCGTCGGCGTTGGCGATCCGCGCCGCCTCTTCGATCCGTTCCAGCGGAATCGACGGATCGCCCAGGGCGAGGTTGGCGCGCACGTCGCCGGAAAACAAAAACACATCCTGCAATACGACTCCAATGTGGCGCCTGAGAGCACGCAGATCCCAGTCGCGCACATCGACACCGCCGACTTTGATCGAACCCCGCTCGATGTCGTAGGAACGGTTGAGCAACTTGATCGTTGTGGTCTTGCCCGAGCCGGTGGCGCCGACGACGGCAACTCTTTCTCCCGGGTCGATGCGAAAGGACACTCCTTTCAACACCGGCGTGTCGGCCTTGTAGCGAAACCAGACGTTGTCGAAGACCACCTCGCCGCGAAACGGCTTGGGCACCCGCGCGTTGCCCGGTGTCTGAATATCCACGGGCGTCTCGAGGAGCTGAAAAATTCTTTCCGCCGACGCCATGGCCGACTGCATCACCGCGTACTTCTGGCTGAAATCGCGCAACGGCACAAAAAAGCGATGGAGATATTCCTTGAATGCCACCAGCGTGCCGATGCCGATGGCGCCGAGCAGCACCTGCCCGCCGCCATACCAGAGCAGCAAACCGACGCTCACAGCGCCCGCCGCCTCGACCATCGAGTAGAGCGCGGCTTCATAGAGATTGGACAAGTGATAGGCGTCGCGGTGATCGGCATTGAGGCGGTCGAAGTCGCGAAAGGATTTCTCTTCACGGGCAAACAGCTGGATCACCGCCATGCCGGAAATCGCCTCGCCCAGATAGGCGTTGATGCGCGCGATGCGCTCGCGAATCTGCCGATAGGTCTGGCGCGCCTTGACGCGAAAAAAATTGATCGCCAGGGCCATCGGCGGGATCAATGCCAAAGACACCAGTGCGAGCTTGACATCAAGGTAAAACATAATGCCGATGATCCAGGCAACCATGATGAAATCGGCGAGCAACGTGACTACGCCCGAGGCAAACATCTCCTGGAGCACGTCGACATCGGTGGTCATGCGCGTCACCAGCCGGCCCACCGGATTGCGATCGAAATAGCTCATCGGCAGCTTCTGCACATGGTTGAAAATCGCGACCCGCAGGTCGGCCAAGCAGCGCTGCGCCACCAGCATCGACAGATAGTACTGCGCAAAGGCCGCAAGGGTCTCGCCAACGAGGGCGCCGAAAAAAAGCAGCATGACGGTCTGCAGACCCCACAGATCCTTGCCGGCAATGTAGCGATCGATGCCGACTTTCATCAGATAGGGCTGCGCCAGGCCAAAGGCCTGCTGCAGCGGCAAAAGCAGCAGGCTCAAGAGGAACAGCCGCTTGTAGGGCACGATGAAATGCCACAAGCGCTTGATCAGCCGAAAATCATAGGCTTTGCCGAGTATTTCTTCCTGTTGCCCCGCCTGTGCCATTAAATTTGTTCGAGCTCCTCACTCAAGCGCTGTTGCTGATAGAGATCCGCGTAGATGCCGCCGGCCCGGGTCAGTTGGTCGTGATTGCCGCGCTCGATGATGCGGCCTTCGTCGAGCACGAGGATCTCATCCGCTTCTTTGACCGCGGAGATGCGGTGCGAGATGATCAAGCAGGTCTTTTCTTTGAGAATCGCGCGCAGCCCTTGGAGGATCTCCGCTTCGGTCTGAGCATCGACGCTGGACAAACAATCGTCGAGAATCAGTACCGGCGGATCCATGATCAACGCCCGCGCCAGCGTAGCGCGCTGCTTCTGCCCGCCGGAAAGCGTCACTCCGCGCTCGCCCACCACCGTGTCCAAACCCTGCGGAAAAATCTCCAGATCGCGCTCGAGCTTGGCGATTTTGACGGCCCGGGCAAGCTCCTCGTCGGTGCAGTCGTCGCGGCCAAAAGTCAAGTTGTTCTTGAGCGAAGTCGAGAACAGAAACGGCTCCTGCGGCACGTAGCCGATCACCTTGCGCAGATCGCCGAGCGACAGCCGCCGAACATCCTGCCCGTCCATGAGAATCGCGCCGCTGGAGACATCGAAGAGCCGTGGCACCAGCTGTGCCAGCGTGCTTTTGCCGGAACCGACGCGGCCAACCAATCCGACCGTGCGTCCGACCGGGAGCTTGAAATCGACGCTCTCGAGCGCGCCGTGGCCGTTTCTCTGCCGTTCGTACGTGAAAGACACGTTGTGGAATTCGATACCCTGCTTGAGCGCTAGGGCGTTGCTCGGCGCCGGCGCGCCGACGATCTCCGGTTTGCTGTCGAGGATTTCATCGAGCCGGCGCATCGCGGCCCGGCCCCGCTCCACCAGGGAAAGCATCCAGCCGAAGGCCGCCGTCGGCCAGGCCAACACGTTGAGATAAGCGATGAAAGCGACGATGTCCGCCACCAGCAGATCGCCGTGAACCACGCGCACGCCGCCGTACCAGATGACGATCAACACGGTCAGCCCGTTGATGCCTTGCATGATTGGATTGACGATGCCGCGCATCTTCGCCATCTCCATGCTTTTGACCTCGTAGTCCTTGTTCAAACCGATGAATTGCTGGGACTGGAAATCTTCCTGGGCGTAGGCTTTCACCACATGCATGCCGCTCAGGTTTTCCTGCACGTGGCTGCTCAGCACCGACATTTGCTGCTGCACTTCGAGAGAGCTTTTGAGAATTTTGCCGCGGAATTTGTGCGCCACGTACATCAGCAGCGGAAACGGCGCCAGGGCCGCCAGAGTCATGCGCACGTCCATCGACAGCATCAAGGCGACGGCGTAGACGTAATAGAGCGGCGCGTTGACAAAGTTGAGAATGCCGGGGCCGAGCATCACGCGCACGGCGGAGATGTCGTTGATCACCCGCGACATCAGGTCGCCGGTTCTTTGGGTATGATAGAAAGCCGGCGGCAGCTTCTGCAGATGCGCGAACACGTCGTTGCGCAGGTCGTACTCGACGTTGCGCCCGGCGTTGAAAATTAGCGCGCGAGAGTAAGTGCGGACCACGCCTTGGGCGACCGCCGCCGCGAGAATCAGCAGCGCGTAGTAAGTCACGTCGCCCATGGCGCCGCCATGCTCGATGATGGCCACGGCCTCGCGAATCCACCAAGGGATCCACATCACCAGCGTCGCGGTGCCGAGCAGGCAAAGCCCGCCGAGCGCATACTGCCAGCGGTAGCGTTGTAAATAGAGAAAGATCCGCCCCATGGGTCAAGGTAGGATACCCCAGGGTATGCACAGTCGCAAGAAATGACGCCATCAGTGATGCCGCCTGCCGGTTCGCGGAGCGGTTTCGGGAGCGCGCTTGACAATGCCGTGATGCTCCCTAATAAACATCTATAATGCCAACAACTCCGAGCCGCCGCCCAGATATTCGCAACATCGCCATCATCGCCCATGTTGATCACGGCAAGACCACTCTGGTCGACGCCATGCTGCGCCAGAGCGGCATATTTCGCGCCAATGAGCAGGTGGCCGACCGGGTCATGGATTCGATGGATCTTGAGCGCGAGCGCGGCATCACGATCATGGCGAAAAACACGACGATTCGTTATGGCGAGGTCAAGATCAACATCGTCGACACTCCCGGCCATGCGGATTTCGGCGGGGAAGTGGAACGCACCCTCGCCATGGTCGACGGCGTCATGTTGCTGGTCGACGCGTCGGAAGGGCCGCTGCCGCAAACCCGCTTCGTTCTGAAAAAAGCTCTGGAAGCGAAACTGCCGCCGATCGTATGCATCAACAAGATCGACCGCCCCGACGCTCGCGTCGCCGCCGTCCTGGATGAGATTTACGATCTGTTCATCGATCTCGACGCCAGCGAAGACCAGCTCGATTTTCCCATTGTCTATACGAACGCCCGCGCCGGCACCGCGACCCGGGATCTCAAAGTTCCGGGCGAAGATTTGAAACCGCTGTTCGATTTAATCGTCGAAACCCTGCCCGGCCCGGCCTTCGACCCCAGCGCTACCACACAGTTTCAGGCCAACAACCTCGATTACAACGACTACGTCGGGCGACTTGCCATCGGCCGTTTGAAAAACGGCGATCTGTCAGTGGGTAACTATACGCTCTGCCGCGTCGACGGCACGCAGCATGCGGTTAAAATCACTCAGGTCTTCGGCTGGCAGGGTTTGAAACGCAGCGAAATCGACAGCGCGACCGCCGGTGACATCGTCGCCATCGCCGGCATCGAGGATATCGGCATTGGCGACACTATTGCCGATCGGGAAAATCCCAAGCCGCTGCCAGGGCTGCGCATCGATGAGCCGACCATCGCCATGCTATTTTGTGCCAATAATTCGCCTTGGGCTGGCCGCGAAGGAGAGTTCGTGACTTCACGCAAGTTGCGCGAGCGGTTGTTTTTTGAACAACGACGCAACGTCAGTCTGCGCGTCGAGGAAACCGCGCAACCCGACGTGTTTCAAGTCACCGGCCGCGGCGAGTTCGCATTGGCGATCGTGATCGAAACTATGCGGCGGGAAGGCTATGAATTGATGGTCTCGAAGCCCACCGTCATCACGCGCGAGATCGGCGGCGCAATCAACGAACCAATGGAATTGCTCGTGATCGATATTCCCGAAGATTTTATCGGCGTCGTATCGCAGCTTCTGGCCATGCGCAAGGGTAAAATGACCAAGATGACCCACGCTGGCTCGAAAAGGGTGCGGTTAGAATTTGCCGTACCTTCGCGAGGATTGATCGGCTTTCGGTCGCGCTTTCTCACGGATACCCGCGGCACCGGCATCATGAACGCTTTGTTCAATGGATGGGAGCCTTGGCAAGGGACGATTCAATCACGCACAAACGCGGCCATGGTAGCCGACCGCGAAGGCCAAACGACGCCCTACGCGATTTTCCATTTGCAGGAACGCGGCGTGCTCTTCGTCGCCCCAGGAACTAAGGTTTATGAGGGCATGGTGGTGGGCGAGTATTCACGTGAAAACGATTTGAACGTGAACATTTGCAAAGAGAAAAAACTCACCAACATACGCGCCGCCGGCAAAGACGAAAACATCATCATTTCACCGCATCGGGAAATGGGCCTGGAAGAAGGCATCGAGTGGATCGCCGATGATGAATTAGTGGAAGTGACCCCGCAATCGGTCCGCCTGCGCAAGAAAATCCTCAAACAGGCCGACCGTCCCCGGCGCCGGCACGAAGAGGATGAATAGCCGAATTATTTCTTTTTCTCGGCGGGCGGCGGCGCTTTGTCGCAAAATTCGTTTTTCGCGAACATGATATAAAGCTCTGCCGAGGGCGCCCGAGCTTCAACCGCCGGGCGAGTGCCCGCCTTGTATTCTTTGATTTCGGTCTTACAATCCTTGATGCGCAGCTTTTCGACCAGCCGGTAAGGATTCTGAAAGTTGCTGAAATCAGATCCATTGTGCTCCAGGATCGACAGCGGTGCGCACTCGCCTTCGCGGCCCGCAAGCAGCCAGGGCCCAGAATCCTCGATTGCAGGCAGCCCTACCGTCGCTGCTTTACTCGTGGCGGATTTCGCGGCTGAGCCAAGGCTCGGAAAACTGGCCAGGCGAGTAGCATAAGAATGATTCGAGACTAATCGCAGGTCGTCGCAGGGGTTTGCCCCAACAGCAATACTAATCCGAGTGCAGTGCGACCCGATTGCCTTCGCTGTCAAGGATGACGGCGCGGAAGCCGAAAGGGCCGATCGGATGCTTCGGCTGAATGATTTTGCCGCCATTGGCCGACACGGCGGCAAGGGCGTCGTCCAGGCGGCCATTGGCGTTCAGGTAAATCATCGTGCCCTTGTCCGACGGCTTTTCTGCAGCGCTGGTCAACAGGCAAGCGCCGACCTCGCCATCGTTATGCGGCAGGATTCCCACTCTAACGCCGGGAAGCTCCTGCTTTTTGACGGGCTGCCCGAGCACCGCCGAATAAAACCGGATCGCTCGATCCAAATCCAGCACCGGAATATCGCACCAGACGATTTGATTGGCCATATGCGCCTCACTGAGCCAACGAGAGTTTCCAATGAATTACAGCGTCGAACATTTGTCGAAAAACTCGCGGCAACTAAGCTCAAATTCAACCTCGTGCAGCAATCTGTCCAAGTAATGCGCGGCCTCGCGCTCGTTGACCGGAGGATTGGCGGTATTGAACGATAGCGGCGTACGGGTCAGAGACAAGGCGTCCAATCCTAGGCCTATCCCGGCGGCATTCCGGCCAGAGAAATCGTTCACACAATACAATGAAGGAATCCAAGTCTTCAAAGCTTTGCCGCCGTCAACGATTTCCAAATGATTTACGACTCAGCCAGAATGATGACGGCCGGGTTTCTTTGCCTAACCGTTTCGTCAACTCTCGTGCCGTGATCCGGTATTTAAATGCCTTTCTGCCGTTGACGTATAAAACTGGAACTTCGTCGCCGAACTTTTGTCGCAGGTCAGCGGCGCCGTCGACGTCGATCTCTTCGAGCTCGAGCGGCATCTGTCTCGCGACTTCGCCGATCACCGCCTTCATCGCTTCACAGAGGCAGCAATCTTTGCGCGAATACAAAGTTAGTTTCAGCGTCATTTGGCCGGCGGTTTCACCGCTTCCTTCGACGCATCTTTCTTATCGCCTTCGCCCAGTCCGATGATGTTTTTGGGGATGCCTAAAACGCTCCAGAACATCTCCGAAAGCGTTCCAAGGGGCGCCGGCGTGATCGTCGGGTCGTCGATCTTGCCTTTGATGTTGAAACTTGCCACCAGAAAGGAATTCTTGATGGCGGCGATGCCGCGGCCGAGGATCGGGATCTGATTGATCGCAGCATCGATGCCGGCGAACGGCCGAACCGCGATGACGAAGTCCAGTTCGTCTTTCGGCAAGTCGATTTTGCCGACTCCGGTCATGCGCAGGTCGTTGCTGTCCACCAGGAGATTTTCCGTCGCGTAAACTCCGTTGGTAACCGTAAAGTTTCCAGTGATCGAACGGAAGTGGATCCCTTGCTTGGCAAGGTCCGGCAGTTGAAAAGTAAACCACCGCGACAGATCGAGCAGGTTGAGGATCTGGACGATGATGCGCATGCGGTAGATCATGCCGTCGTCGATTTTCAGGCTGAAGGCTCCGTTCAGGTTCTGTTTCCGCTCCGCGTCATTCTTACCGATAGTTTCCAGCTTTCCTGTCACATTGACCTTGCCGGTCATCTCGGTCGTGTTAGCGCCGAACCAATTGAGAAACGATTGAATCGGCACGTTCTGAACCCTCGGTTCGGTGACAACGCCGAGAGTTTCAGGCCGATCGAAAATGGTCGTCACCCCTTGGATTGCGCCGCCCGCCGAGCGGGCGGCCAAATTAGTTAAATGCCAGACCCGGTGATCGATCGTCGCGTTGGTTTTTAAATCGCTGAAATCGAAATTCTTGATCCGCCCTCTGCCGAGCGTAATTTTCCCTTGGGCGACCAGGTTTGCATAAAACGGGCTCGACTCCGGATCGAGTTGCGAGATCAGATAGGTGATGTCCAAATTGGGCGCGGCAAAGTCGAAGAGCAGCTGAGGCGATGCCCGGTAGCGCCACCGCCCGCTCACGCTGGCCGGCACGCCCACCAGCAACGCTCTGAGATTCTGAAAGTCGATGCCGGATTCGTCGATCTTGACTTTGCCGTTGAGTTCGCGCAGCGGCTGGAGCAGCGGGCTTATCATCAGTTGGGCGTTGACGATATCCAACTCGCCGGTGAATTTACGCTGGCCTTTGGCGCCGAAAAAACCCGAGTAGCGCACCGAACCGCGCACGAGGCCGGGGTCTTGCGGATTGCCGGCGTCGAGCAACAGGTTGGTGACCAGGCCCGCTCTCACCCCCGTCGAGTCGACGGCCAAATCAAAACTGCCGTTGTCGCTGTCGTAATCTTTGAGCGCGAGTTGAATCTGGATCGGCGAGCCGCCGAGTCGCGCGCGGATCTTT
>JBLMXG010000181.1:0-7235 GCA_050257635.1 Chloroflexota bacterium | reverse complement strand
CATGGAGCGATTGTGTTGATTCTTCGGCGCTTCCCGTCGGCATAGTTTAAATTATTCCTCCATTCCGGCAAAGTATTGCTTGTGAAAATCTCGGATTGGGGACTCGCGCGGACTGCGCGGCGCTCGTGGTCGGGAGCATCCGTTGGCAGGGGCTCGAGCCATTACTTCCGAAAGTGTTTGAATTTCAGCAACTCGATCGCCGAGCTGCTCAATAAACCCGCGACCGCGCAAATCAGTAAATCATCGGCATGCAACGTCGAGAAGCGAAACAGGTCGCGCAGCGAGGGAACATAAAGCACGACGGCGAGAAATCCCAGTGCGCCCGCCGCGACCCACCAGAAGGCCCGATTCGGCGCCCGCAGCGCATGAATAACATTGCGCGACCAGGAGCGATTGACGGCGATCAAGCCCAGCATGCCGATGACCAGCGTTGAAAAACTCAGGGTCCGGGCATCGGCATCGCCTTGGCCCCGATAGAGCGCGAAGGCAAAAACCACAAGCACTGCTGCAAGCACAATGGCGCCTTGAAGCAGGCTGAAGAGGATATGGCGTGCGTCAAAAAGAGGCGTATCGGGATCGCGCGGCGGTTTCTGCATGATGTCGCTTTCCGCCGGCTCGGCCTCAAAAGCGATGGAGCAAGCCGGGTCGATGATAAGTTCCAAAAAAACGATGTGCACGGGCGTGAGAACGAGCGGCCAATCCAGGATTAAGGGGATAAGCGCAAGCCCCGCGATTGGCACGTGAATCGCGAAAATGAAGGCCATCGCTTTCTGTAGGTTATCGAAGATTCGGCGGCCGGAGCGAATCGCCTCTACGATGCTGGCGAAATCATCATCGAGAAGAACCAGTGAGGCGGCTTCGCGCGCGACGTCGGTGCCGCGTCCGCCCATCGCTATGCCGATGTGCGCCGCCTTTAACGCCGGCGCGTCGTTCACCCCATCGCCGGTCATGGCGACGACTTCGCCGTTAGCCTTGAACGCTTCCACCAAATTCAGTTTTTGTTCAGGCAGAACTCGGGCAAAAATATTGCTTTTCTGCATGCGGCGGCGCAACTCGCCTTCGTGCAGGCTTTCGATTTCCGGTCCGGTCAGTATGTTGCCGTTCGTCGCAAGGCCGATCTTGCGGCCAATAGCCGCAGCCGTTGAGGGATAGTCGCCGGTGATCATAACGACCTTAACGCCGGCTTGAGTGCATTCTTTGATGGCGCTCGGTACGGTTGCGCGCACGGGGTCGGCCAGCCCGATCAATCCAAGAAAAGTGAAGTCAAAATCGTGCTGGCTTGGCGGCCAAGATGTACCGGCAAAAGAGGCTTTAGCCACGCCAAGAACGCGCAGACCATCGCTGCCCATAGAGTCGACTTGAACGGCGAGCTTTCGTTTCTGGTCTGAATCGAAATGACATAGATCGGCAACCGCTTCAGGCGCCCCCTTCGTGGCGATGAAGTGCTCTTCGCCGTTGCCCGAGTGCCAGACATGGGACAGCGCGAGCAATTCGGGAGAAATCGAGTATTCGTGGGCGAGCGTCCAGCGTTCGAACCGTGATCCGTGATCGAGATAGCGATCTCCCAGTTCTTTAAACGCCTTTTCCATGGGATCGAAGGGATCGGTCTCGCTGGCGAGAACCGAATAGCGCACGAGGCGGTGGAATTTTTGCGGCAGTGTCTGGTCGATTTGAGTGTCCACGTCATGGAGATCTTCGCCGACGCACAAGCGCCGCACCGCCATGCGGTTAAGGGTCAGCGTGCCGGTTTTGTCCGTGCAGAGAACGGTTGCCGAGCCGAGGGCTTCGATCGCCGGCATGCGCCGGGTGAGGACCCGCTTCTGCGACATGCGCCACGCCCCTAAGGCGAGAAATATGGTAAGAACGACGGGGATCTCTTCCGGCAGGAGCGCCATCGCCAGAGCGATGCCGATCAAAAACCCGTTGATCCAACTTCCTCTCGTCAGGCCGTAAAGAACCACTGCCAAGGCACAGACGGATAGCCCGACGGTGGCGAAATTGCGGATTAGAGTGCCGGATTTTTTTTGCAGGAAGGTCTGGTCGGTTTCGACGGATTGCAGCGCCTTGCCGATGCGTCCCATCTCGGTACGGACTCCGGTGGCAACGACCGTGCCGACGCCGCGGCCTTGAACCAACATGGTACCGGCGTAAATGTAAGGCAAGTCGTCGCCGCCCGGCCGACACACAGGCTGAATCCCATCCCAAACGACTTTGCGCACAGGCACGGATTCTCCCGTAAGCAGCGATTCGTCCACCATGAGATCATTGCAAGACTGCAAAACGGCGTCAGCCGGTACCCGGTCACCTTCGGTGAGAATGAGCAGGTCGCCGCGCACGACTTCCCGGCCGGCGATGCGTTTTTGCTCGCCGTCGCGAATCACCAGAGCTCGAGGGCTAGACAAGTCGCGCAGAGCTTCCAGAGCGTGTTCCGTCTTTCTTTCCTGGAAGATGGTAATGCCCATGATGACGAGAATCCAAAACGCTAGAATCAAGGCTTCGCGAATGTCGCCGAGAATTAAATAAATCACCGCAGCCAAAATCAGAAGCAAGAACATCGGCTCGCGGGCGACGCCCAATGCGATCTCGACGGTTCTGCGGCGTGTGGAGGCGTGGAGTTCGTTAAAGCCTTCACTTACCAGCCGTGCTTCGGCTTCTGCCGTGGCGAGTCCTTGAAGGGTCTCGGTGGTCTCAGAGTATTCGTGAGTCATAGTCATTTTTAGGTTCGCGTCGAGTGCTCCAGATGCTTTTGCACAAAGAAAGAGACGATTTCGGTCAAATCGGGGTGGCTGATTTCTTCCAAGTCATAGCGCACGCGGCAAAAAGGCTTGGGCAAAGGGATAAGCCGCGCGAGGTCCACCGGAGTGGCGACGATAATGGTATCGCACGATGTGGCTTTGATGGTGCCGGCGAGATCTTCAAGTTGCGCATTCGAGTAGCCCATGGCAGGGAGCGCTCTGCCGACCCAAGGATAGCGGGCGAAGGTTTGAATCAAGCTGCCGCGCGCGCCTGGTCGCGGATCGACGATCTCCGCAGCACCGTATCTTTGCGCCGCGATGATTCCAGAGCCATAGGCCATTTCCCCGTGAGTGAGCGTCGGTCCGTCTTCAATCACCAGAACGCGTTGGCCGCGAACCCGTTCGGGTTTATCTACGGAAATTTTTGAGCGCGCTTGAATGACCGTAGCCCTGGGATTGACCTCAGCGATGTTGCGCATCACCTGTTCGACGCCGCTGACCGGCGCCGAATCGATCTTATTCACCACCAACACGCCGGCGCGCCGCAGATTGGTTTCACCGGGATGGTAAAGCAGTTCATGGCCGGCGCGATGGGGGTCTAGGAGCACCACTTCCAGGTCGGCGCGAACAAAAGGCCAGTCGTTATTGCCGCCGTCCCAAAGCACTATATCGGCCTCTTTTTCCGCCGCGGCAAGAATCTTTGCGTAATCAACGCCGGCGTAAACGGTGACGCCCTCCTTGATGTGCTGTTCATATTCTTCGCGTTCCTCCATCGTACAGTGCTGCCGATCGCAATCCTCAATGACGGCAAAACGTTGTGCGATCTGGCGGCTCAAGTCTCCATAAGGCATGGGGTGTCGAACCACGACCGGACGGAGCCCGCGCGCCAGCAGCAGCGCGGCAATGCGCCGGACGACAGAATCTTTGCCGCAACCGGTGCGCACCGCGCACACCGAGATGACCGGCCGTGTGGACTCAAGAAAACTGCGCTCGGGGCCGAGGAGCCGAAAATCCGCCCCGGCGGCCAACGCGCGGGAGGCAAGATGCATGAGCGACACATGCGACACATCACTGTAGGCAAAGATCACTTGCTGAATGTCGTGGGCGCGAATCAATTCTTCCAGCTGCTCTTCCGGATAGATAGGAATGCCGTCAGGGTAGAGAGGTCCGCTCAATTCAGGCGGATAGCGACGGTTTTCAATCCCGGGAATCTGCGCAGCGGTGAAGGCGATGACTTCGAAGTCTGGATTATCGCGAAAGCACACGTTGAAATTGTGGAAATCCCTGCCTGCGGCACCGAGAATCAGGACGCGCTCCCGGTTTAATGAGGCGATTTTATTAGTTGTCTCCACCAGCTTTTATTATCCTAAAACAGATTGAAACGACGACGCATAGTTTGTGCCAGCGGCGATCGAGCTAAAGCCTCGCTTTGCGCCCTTCGAAGGGCCGATCCTATTTTACCTTTTCTCACAACCGGGAAGTCAGCACAGGCTGCGATATCAAAGTTGAGAACGAGGCATCGCCGCAATTGTATTGCAGTCGCTTATCGATCAGGCTAGGGGTTCAAGTGGGGGCACACATATTGCTCAACTACATCCAGGAGTCGCTGGTGCAACGAGTTAAGGGACCGTCGGCCAGTGGTTCATCTAAGGGCATATTGCTCGACTACATCCGGGAGTCGCTGGTGCAGCGGATATGAATCATCGGTCTATCGCCTATTTTTCCATGGAAATTGGCCTCGAAACAGGCGTGCCCACCTACAGTGGCGGGCTGGGAGTACTGGCCGGAGACATGATTCGGGCCGCCGCCGACCTCAAAATTCCAATGGTTGCGATAACACTGCTGCACCGTAGGGGGTATTTCTACCAGCGTCTGGACGCCTCTGGCTGGCAGAGCGAAGAGCCTGTGGACTGGGTCGTCGGAGATTTTCTCACTGAAATGCCGCAACGGGTTTCCGTGACGATTGAAGGGCGCGCTGTGCAGCTGCGCGCGTGGAAATATGAAGTTAGCGACTCCGGTGATTTTACCGTGCCGGTTTATTTCCTGGACGCCGATCTCGAGGAAAACTCGGAATGGGATCGGACGTTGACCCATTACCTCTACGGCGGTGATCAGCATTACCGGCTTTGCCAAGAGATTGTTTTAGGGATCGGTGGCGTGAAGATGCTCCGAGTCCTGGGTTACAACGAAATTGAGCGCTTCCACTTAAATGAAGGTCACTCCAGTCTTCTAGCGATGGAACTCTTGGATGAGGAAGCGCTGCGGTGCGGTAGGCAATCCATCACCCATGATGATTTGGAGGCAGTGAGAAAGAAATGCGTTTTCACGACTCATACGCCGGTTCCGGCCGGTCAGGATCAGTTCCCTATAGATCTGGTGAATCGTGTTCTCGGCCGCCGTGAGGTTGATGAGATGCGCGACGTGTTCTGCTGCGGCGATGTCCTGAACATGACTTATCTGGCCTTGAATCTCAGCCACTATATCAACGGCGTAGCCAAGAAGCATGGTGAGATTTCCCGGCTGATGTACGCCGGCTATAATATCGATGCGATCACCAACGGCATTCATGCCGCCACGTGGGCCGGAGAGTCATTTTTTCAACTCTATGATCGGTACATCCCCGGATGGCGGCAGGACAACTTTAGCCTGCGTTACGCTCTGAGTATTCCCAAAGAAGAAGTATGGCAGGCCCACGCCCAGGCCAAGAAATCGCTCATTCAATTCGTCAACTCCGAGACCAATGCCGGCATGGACGTAGACTTCCTGACTTTAGGATTCGCGCGCCGGTCAGCGGCCTACAAGCGGGCGGATCTATTGCTTACAGATGTGGACCGGCTGAAAGCGATCGCGGCAAAAGCCGGCGGGCTGCAGATCATTTACGGCGGCAAAGCGCACCCGCAGGACGCGGCCGGCAAAGAGCTGATCAAGAAAATATTCAGCGTCAAAGAGACGCTTCGCCGCGCCGTCAAAATTGCCTACCTGCAAAACTACAGCATCGAGATCGCCAAACGGATGGTAGCGGGCGTGGATATTTGGCTCAATACGCCGCAGCCGCCGTTCGAGGCCTCGGGCACAAGCGGCATGAAGGCGGCCGTGAACGGCGTGCCCAGTCTG
The DNA here is from genome assembly GCA_050257635.1 of Chloroflexota bacterium. Classification (GTDB taxonomy): domain Bacteria; phylum Desulfobacterota; class Binatia; order UBA9968; family UBA9968; genus DP-20. Next base: position 1,386 of record JBLMXG010000181.1, on the reverse strand, counting down.
AGCGTGCTCGACGGTTGGTGGATCGAGGGATGCATCGAGGGCCTAACCGGATGGAGTATCGGACCGATGCCGAAAGTCAACGGCACGAGCGAAAACCATGGCGCGGATGCGGCATCGCTGTACGATAAGTTGGAGCGTGTCGTTGTGCCTTTGTTCTATCACGACCGAAGTGGGTTTCTCGACGTGATGCGCCATACCATCGCTTTAAACGGCTCTTTCTTCAATACTCATCGTATGCTGCAGCAGTATGTGCTGAAAGCCTACTTTTAGGTTGTCCGGGTTTCATTTGGTGATGAACGGAAAACAATGGCATCAAATGGAGGCTGCCGAGGCGCTGCGGCACCTGGGGAGCAATGCGGAGCAAGGCTTGAGCAGGGTCGCGGCGGCGCGGCGCCTGGAGGAACAGGGCGCCAACGAACTACGCCGTGAACATGAGGTGTCTGCCTGGGCAGTTTTCTTCGAGCAGTTCAAGAACATTCTCATCGTTATTTTGCTCATCGCCGTGGCGTTGTCCGCCTGGATGGGTCAGGTCGTCGAAGCGGCGGCCATTGCGGTCATCGTCGTTTTCGCGGCGGTATTGGGATTTTATCAAGAGTATCGCGCCGAGCGCGCTCTGGAAGCGTTGCGGGACTTGGCCGCGCCCACGGCTGCGGTTTTGAGAGACGGTCAAGAGCGATCGGTGCCGGCGCGGGAAGTCGTGCCGGGAGACATTGTCTACCTACGTACGGGAGATAAAATCCCGGCAGATGGCCGCTTGTTCGAGAGTTTCAACCTTAAAATTGATGAAAGCACTCTCACCGGAGAATCTGTCCCGGTTGAGAAACAGACCGCCGCTCTTGGGAACGGCGATGCTTCCGTAGCCGATCGCAACAATATGGCATTCGCGGGCACGGCGGTGACCTATGGCCGCGGACGCGCCGTGGTGGTGGCGACCGGAATGAAGACCGAATTCGGCCAGATCGCACAGTACTTGCAGACGGTGCCTTCGAGCAGAACACCGCTGCAAGAAAATTTGGACAAGGTTGGTAGCGTTCTCGCGCGAGCGGCTTTAGCCATCGTTGCCGTTATCGCTGGCGTCGGCCTGCTGCGCGGCGAAGACCTGTTGAATATGATCATTTTTGGCATCGCGCTTGCCGTTGCGGTCGTTCCGGAAGCCCTTCCCGCAGTCATTACCGTCTCCCTCGCCATCGGCGTCCAACGCATGGCGAGGCGCAACGCGCTGGTTCGCCGTCTTTCGGCCGTAGAGACGTTGGGAAGCGTATCCGTGATCTGTTCGGACAAAACCGGCACGCTGACCAAGGATGAAATGACGGTGCGGGAAATCTTTGTCGCGGAAAAGCGGCTTACCGTCTCGGGCAGCGGTTACGAACCCATAGGCTCTTTCGC
>JBLMXG010000180.1:0-15849 GCA_050257635.1 Chloroflexota bacterium | reverse complement strand
AGTGCCACCCCATGATCGAGCATGTCGAGCCGATCGATCACCGGCAGGCGTCCCCAGGTGAATTCAGGATTTCCCCAAAAGACGGAGAGCTTGTCGCCGTACACGGCGTCTAAATTCTTTGCTTCGACGGTCAGCTCGCTCATCCGGTCCGGCGGCTCCGCGCACTGCAACAGGAGTCCAACGTCGATATCGCTGTAAATGTTGCTGAAGCCACCGTGGGCAAGGCTGCCGAGCTTGTAGGCTTCGATCAGAGACGAGCCAAGGCGCGCTTGGAAAAACTCCGCCACACGCGCAACGTAATCCTCTACCTTTTTCATCCCTCCACCTCGCATTTAGACGCGCCAAGGGGCGACGAGGACATCCTCCTATTACTTCGCATTTGCCGAGCTTTGCGGCTTTGCGGGAGATGATTCCTATCAAGCATTCAATCCGTACAGCCGGCGCGGATTATCGCAGAGTATTTTTCGCGCGAACGGCTCGGGGATGTCTTCGCGCTTTTGCAGTGATTCAACGAGCTTCTCCTCGGCGGACGGATCGTTGTGACCGTAATCGGAGCCAATGACGATGCTGTCCTCACCGATGCATTTGGCAAGGTACGGGATATCTTCGTCGGCTTCGCAGGCGATGAAGAGATTGTAGTTGCGGAACAGCTCGACGCTGTTCTTAAATTGCGGTCGGTCTTTAAATAACCGGCGGAGAATATGAACCATGAACGGCGCCCAGCCGGCCGAGGCTTCGATGAAACCGATCCGCAAGCCGGGAAACTTTTCCGGAATCCGATTGGCGACGAGATCGCGAAACGCGAAAATCGGCAGCGCGCGGCCGTGGGCGAACGTGTGATTGCGCGCATGCTCGAAGTACGGCAGCATCCACGGCGCTCCGGAGCCGGTGTGGATGCAGATTGCCATGTCGAGTTTCGCGGCCTGCTCGTAAACCGGGTGAAAATAGGGATGGTCGATGGTCTTGTCGCCTTCGATGCCACGGAAAAAGATGCCAACCGCGCCCAATTCTTTCGCGCGCTTCATTTCTTCAAGGGAATCGGAGATCGAGCGCAGTGGCAAAATGGCGACGAATTTCAGCCGCCCAATGGATTTATTGCAGGCGTCGGCGACCCAGGAGTTATACGCCTTGCACAGCGCGGCTTCCAATTCCGCATCGTCAGTAAGGTAAACCAGAAACAATGTCGGATAAATCACCTGGACATCGACGCCGAGCCGGTCCATGTCTTTCACGCGGACGTTCACGTCCGAAAGCTCTCGGCTTGCTATCGCAATGTCGCCGCGCACCTTCTCCGCCTTCTGTGCCGACGGCGTGACCAACCGGTAACTCCCCTTTCCCGCCGGCTTCGGGAAAATATTGCCGTCGATCAGCCAGAGCGCATTGCGCTCGCCAAACCAGGTATCGTCCGGCAAGCCGACTAATACCGGCCGCCTCGGCGCCATCTTCTCATCGATCAAGCGCCACATCGCCTCCGGTTCGGCAATATGCGTATCCGCGTCCACTACACCTCTCATGATGCTCTCCTTCTCTCCCAGATAAAATCATTTCTAACGATATACAACGGCGCCATCGCTCGATGCAATGAATCCACCGCAGCTCCTGTGCCGCAAATAGGACAGCCAGCTTCAAACCTAGACTTTTTCTTAACCTTGAAGTAATTGGAAGCTAACAAAGACAAAGGAGTTGTTATGGCAACGACATTAATTACCGGACTGGGTCTCGTCGGCACTTCCTATGCGCAGCACGCCCTCAAACGCGGCGAGAGCGTGGTGTTTTACGATGTCGCGCCGCGCAAAGACTTTTTGGCCCGCAAGCTCGCTGGCGCCAATGTCACCGTCGTTCAGCGCGACGTGCGCGATCTGCCGGCGCTGATCGAGACCATCCAAAAATACAAGTGTGAAACCGTGATCCATACGGCGGGATTGATCGGCGGCAAGGTCGCCAACCCGATCTACACTGGCCTGCAGATCAACGTCATGGGCACGATCAACGTTGCGGAAGCGGTACGCCTCACCGGCGTCAAGCGCCTGGTGCAGATCAGCACATTCGGAATTTACGATCGACGGAAAGGCGAGCCCAATCCGATCGATGAAGATTTCCGCCGTGGCCCGGGTGAAGCCTACGGCAACTCTAAAGTTGCCAAAGAACTGATGGTGGAGGCCTACCAGCGCATGTTTGGCTTCGAATTGATCGTCCTGCGCCTCGCCAACGTCTATGGCGTCGGCCACTTCGCCGGCGGCTCGGGCGGCGGCGAGATGGTGCAGAACATGCTGCAGACCGGAATCAAAGGCGGCGTCGTAAAGATCGCCCAGGAAGTGGCGCGCGATTTCGAATACGTCTACTACAAAGATCTGGGCCGCGCCCTCGACAAGGCGGCGACGACACCGCTGAAAGAACCGACCACGCTCAATATCGGCACCGGCGTCGTCGTCAAGTTCGACGAATTATTAGCGTTAGCGGAAAAGCTATTGCCGGCGCTCCAGGTCGAAATCATTCCCGGCCAGCGGCCGCGCTCGGCAAAGCAGCCGATGGTCATCGAAAAAGCCAAGCAAGTTCTCGGCTGGGTTCCCGAATACGATATCGAAGCCGGCTTCAAAGACTACATCGAAGAGCTCAAGGCGCTGGGATAATCGGTAAATATAAACGGCCTGTGATGCTTTTCCGCTGGGTCGGGAAAATGCTCACACCGCGAAAGCGACGAAAAACACGAAATTTTAATCACTAAAGGTCCGAATCCTTCGTGACCTTCGTATGCTTCGTGGTGAATATGTTTTCTCAGCGGGTTAAAAAGTTACTTTGCCTCTTTTGCCGCTCTTATATCCGGCGTAGTGAAGCGTTTTACCGTCGGACTCGACGATGATCGCGCCGTCGTCGAATGTGCTGAGCGCCTCCGCGCCCTCCTGTCGATAGCGCTGGATAATCTCCTCGCGCTGCGCTTCGGCTCGGCTGCGCATACCGGCCGAGACGATCGCCAGGCGCGGCTTTACCGTGGCGATAAATTCCTTCGTGCTCGCGGTCGTGCTGCCGTGGCGCGGCACTTTTATGACCGCGCTGCGGATGGCATCGGCATGATCTAAAAGCGCCGCCTCGTCCCGCTTGTCGATATCTCCGGCAAATAAGTAACGCAGCTTGCCAAATTCCAGACGCAGCACCACCGAGCGGTCGTCCGATTTGTCGGCGGGGGGATAGAGCGCGCAGATTTTCACCGCTCCCAGGACGCGGCAAGGCTGGCGCCCGTTCAGGGCGATGCGCGGAATCCGCAAATATTCCAAGCTCTCTTCCAATTCTTCGAAGCGATGAGTCTGGCCTCGCGTTGCGCTCGACCAGAACTCCCGCGGCGAAAACTCTTTGATAATGGCATTCATGCCGCCGTAATGATCGACCCGCGCGTGGCTGACGACAAGGTAATCGATCTTGAGGATTTTTCGCGCGCGCAGAAACGGAGCGACGATATTTTCTCCGGTGTCGAAGTCGCCCACCGCCGCGCCACCGGCATCGATCAGTAATACTTGAGAATTAGGCAGCTCCACAACCGCGGCATCGCCTTGGCCGACGTTGAGATGGGTAACACGGAGCTCCTTGCGACCGAAGCGCTCGTTCCACCAGAAAGTCACGTCAGCCAACAACAACGTTAAGCCGAGCGCCAGCGCGATCAGACGGTGGTTGGTCCTACCGAAAGCAAACAGACAGATCAGCACGCCGTAAAGCGCCGCGATCTCCAGCGCGTCGGGCGAAGGCACCGAGAAATTGGCCCAGGGCAGAGAGGCAAACGCGTGTACCAGCCAGGTCGTCAAGCCGAGCATTGTTTCGGCCGCGCCAATCAGCAGCAAGCCAAGCTGGGGGGCGACGACGGCCAAGAATCCGATGACCAGACCGAGCGGCACCACGACAAAGCCGACCAACGGCACGATGAATGGATTGGCGATAAAACCGGCGATGGACAGATGGCCGAAGTAGTGCGCGATCAGTGGGCCAGTGCCAAGCGTGGCCAACAGCGGTACGGCAAGGTGCAAGCTCGCCTGCTTGAGCCGCTCGCGCAGCCAGTGGCGTTCCTGCGGTAGATCATCGGTTCTTTTCAAAGCAAGCCATCGATGCAAACGGTGCATGCCCCAGACGATAAACAAAACGGCGAGAAACGACAGCTGAAACGAGATATCCGCCACCACGCCGGGCCAGATCAAGGCGATCAGCAGCGCCGCCAGAGTCAGGCTCGCGAGCACTTCTTCTTCGCGGTCGAGCAAGACCGCCAACTGGTAGACGCCGATCATAATAGCCGAGCGGACCGTCGGCACCATCGCACCGGCCAGTGCGGTGTAAAACACCACAGCGACGAAGGAGAAGCAGGCGGCCAGCTTGAGCAGATTGATGCGCAGCAGTAAATAGCTGCTGAACGCGCCGCCGTAGCGAACCAACGCGAAGACGACCAAGCCGAGCATGGCGACGTGCAAGCCGGAAATCGACAGGACATGATTGACTCCCGCGGCGGTAAAGGCGGCGCGCGTCTCCTTGGGAATCGTGCCCATGTCGCCGACCACCAAAGCGCTGAGCAAAGCGCCGTTCTCGCGAGAAACATTCCGTTCGACAAAGCGCCGGATCGCGCGCCGCAGGTCCTCGATCAAGCCGCGTCCTGCTCCGGGTTCGCGCGCCAGCAATTCAACTTCCTGATCATCATCGAGAAAGCCGGTGACGTAAATCCCTCGTCGGGAAAGAAAGGTCGCGTAGTCGAACCCGCCCGGGTTGCCGCTATTTTGCGGCGCCAGCGGGCGAACCCAAAAACGCACCCGATCGCCGTAGCGCCAATCGCGCCGCGCGCTGCGCAGGGTGATCAGAATATCGCCAGTGATCTCCAGCGCCCCGGTTGGGTGCCAGATTCTCTGCGCCACGACCTGCCACCGAATGCGGTTGACTAACTTCTCCGGTTCCTGACCCAGCCGGCCTTCCAAATACACACGCGCATCCAGGGGAATCAAGGTGCGCAAGTGATTCTCGGCAAACTCGGGAAACATTAGCTGGCGATGGCGGAAATATCCGAGAGTAAATGCTAATGCGCAGAGAATCGACAAGACCGCCCAGCGCCGCCGGCCCAAGGCAATGAAAAACAACACCGGCAAGAGCACAACGGCTGCGCCGGCAGGCGGAACATTCCACGGACCGGCCGCCATTGTTTGCCCGAATAGCAGAGCGAGCGTCGGCGCGATCAGCCAGGCCGTGGGACTCAGATCCGTTTTCCCGCCGTGCCCTGGCTGCCGCGCTTCCTGGGACATGACTCGCTCTCAATGCAGCGCAGCGCCTAAAGCCTGTAAAATCTCTCTGGCGAGGGGTTCATTGACGGACGGCACCCGGAGCAACTCTTCGAGGGTCGCCGCTTGAATGCGTTTGACGCTGCCGAAGGCGCGCAGCAGCTCGCGCTTGCGCGCGCCGCCGACACCGGGGATCCGATCGAGGGCGGAATAGAGCGTTTGCTTGGAGCGAAGCTTTCGATGGTGCGTGATCGCGAAGCGGTGAGCCTCATCGCGCACCCGTTGCAACAAAAATAGCGCATTGGAGTTGCGCTTGAGAATCACCGCATTGCTCTGTCCCGGCAAGAACAGCCGCTCTTCGGATCGTTCAATCTCCGCGCTGCGCGGCGCGGCTTGTACTCGCATCTTGGCGAGGCCCACCGCGTCAACATTGTCGATGCCGATCTCGGCCATCGCGGTCAGCGCCATCGCGAGCTGGCCCTTGCCGCCGTCGACCACGATCAAGTCCGGCAGATCGGCCTCTTCTTTGCCGCGGCTAAAGCGGCGTCTGAGCACTTCGAGCATCATGCCGAAATCGTCGCCGCCGGAAGATTCGTCGATGGTTTTGATGCGAAAATGGCGGTAGAGGTTTTTGTCCGGCTCACCGTCGATGAACGTCACCATGGAACCGACGGCATTGGTGCCGTGAATTGTCGAAATATCGAAACATTCAATCCGCTGGGGGTATCGTTTCAGGCGCAACTGGCCCTGCAACTCGCGCAGCATCGTTTCGCGCGCCTTTTCCTGATCGTGTCGCTCGGAAAAGCTCTGCTTGGCGTTCTCTTCAGCCATCAGCACCAGGTGGCGGCGGTCGCCCCGTTGCGGGCACAGGATCTCCACCCGCTTGCTCTTGCGCTCGGCGAGGTATTCTTCGCGAGCTTCGCGATCTTCCAGAACGACGGGCAGCAGAATCTCATCCGGCACGAAGCGCGTCCCTTGATAGAACTGCGTCAGCAATGACCCGACGATTTCCTCGTCGGGGAATTCGAGATCCTGCAGCGAATAGGAAAGGTTCTCGGTCAGCTTGCCCTGGCGCACGAGCAAAACCTGAACTTCGATGAAGCCGCCTTCGCGATAGAGACCGAAGATGTCCTGGTCGGCGCCCCAGTGGGCCACCATGCGCTGTTTTTCCAGCGTCTTCTCCACCGCTTGAATCTGGTCGCGAATGCGCGCCGCGGCCTCGAACTCCAGCGCGTCGGATTTGGCCTGCATGCGCTGGCGCAGCTCGTCGATCAGTTCCTGCTGCTTGCCTTCGATGAACAGCATCGCCTGGCGCACCTGCTCGCGATAGATATTTTCCGCCACCGTCAGCACGCACGGTGCCATGCAGCGCTTGATTTGGTACTGCAGGCAGGGCCGGCTGCGGTTGCGGAAATTATGATCCGTGCAGTTGCGCAACTGAAAGTGCTTTTCGATGATGTCGATAGTCTCGCGCGCGGCGATGGCCGAGGAAAATGGGCCGAAATAGCGGTTGCCGTCCTTGACGATCTTGCGCGTGGCAAAAATGCGCGGCCACGCATGCTGCGTGGTGACTTTGATGCTCAAGTAGCTCTTGTCGTCCTTGAGTCGGATGTTGTAGCGCGGCTTGTATTGCTTGATCAGATTGTTTTCGAGGATCAGCGCTTCCTTGTCGTTGACCGTGACCAGCGTTTCGATATCCTCCACCCGGCGCAACAGAAATTGAATTTGCGAACGCTCGTCGGAATTATTGAAATACGCGCGTACCCGCGCGCGCAAGTCCTTCGCCTTGCCGACGTAGATCACCTTGCCGCCCTTATCGCGCATCAGATAAACGCCGGGGCGCGACGGCAAGTTAGCCAGTTTGTCTGGGATAAAACTCATGGAATTATTGCTCTCGGCCAGCATTGAAGTCGAGTCGAATTGCTATCCCGTGCTAGGTCGAGCCCATGTAAGTTTGAGCAATTCTGCTGCAATCTTGTCGATGCAAGGACGCCCTGGAAAAGCGTCCGGGCTGTTTATTCGGCCAAATACTGCGCGGGACTAACCGGGACTTCCACCCGAAACCGGCGCCCAATCGTGGCACAACTTTTGTTTCTACATCGTAGCGCGACCTCCCCGATTGTAAAAGCGGGAAAAATTGGGATCAAGGAAGTCTGCAATGTTCGATATCGATAATTTGTTGAAGCTCGGGGTGTTTAACCAACTGATTCCTATTTGGCAGGTGTTTTTTTTCATCGCCAGCCTGCTGCCTTTTTTGCTCTGGGATCGGGTCAAAATCTGTCTGTTGATCACCTATCTTTTTACTTACTATCTAGGCTTCATGGTGCAGTGGGGCGACTACATTTCCTCGACCGGCTCGATGCAACCGTTCGTGCTCTATTCGCTCAGCGGCCTGAGCATCGCAGTGTTCTTCGTCGCAACGATTTTCACCGAAAAAGCGGACTCGAGCAAAACCCGCCGTCGGCGCTATCGGCTCGCCGACGACGATGACGAACTCGAACTGCGGCCGCGTCGAGATCCGCTCAGTGCCGCAGTCAACGTCACCCACGCCGCCGATAACGAGTCGCGCTGAGCTTCCCCGAAACAATCACCCGCTCGCATCCGGAACCACGGCGGACTCTCTCAGCGCCAGTTCCTGATTCTGCAACTCGCGGATGCGATCGCGCAACTCCGCCGCCGCTTCAAAATCCAGCCGCTCGGCGGCCTGCTTCATCTCCTTCTGCAATTTCCGAATCAGCCGCGCCAGTTCCGCCGGGCCGTACTTCGCTGGCCTTTCGGCGGCCATCGGCACATCGACATAATCCGCCTCGTAAATTTTAACCAGCGGCGAGCCTAGGGATTTGACGATCGATTGCGGCGTAATGCCGTGCTGTCTGTTGAACTCGGCCTGCAATCGGCGGCGGCGCTCGGTTTCGTCGATGGCCCGCTGCATGGAGTCGGTCATCCCATCGGCATAGAGAATTACGGTTCCGCCGACGTTGCGTGCCGCACGGCCGATGGTTTGGATTAACGAACGGTCCGAGCGCAAAAAACCTTCCTTATCCGCATCGAGAATCGCTACCAGCGACACCTCCGGCAAATCCAACCCTTCGCGCAAAAGGTTGATGCCCACAAGCACGTCGAACTGTCCCATGCGCAACTGGCGAATGATTTCCACTCGCTCGATGGTTTCGATGTCGGAATGCAGGTAACGCACCTTGACGTTCAATTCTTGATAATACTCGGTTAAGTCTTCCGCCATCCGTTTGGTCAGCGTCGTTACCAGCACCCGTTCGTGTCGCTCGACGCGCTTGCGAATCTCTTCCAAAAGATCGTCCACCTGGCTGCGCGCTGGACGGACGATGATCGCCGGATCCATCAGCCCGGTCGGCCGAATCAGCTGTTCCACCACCGCACCGCGGCTTTTGTTGAGCTCGTAGGCAGCCGGCGTCGCAGACACATAAATCGCCTGATTGACCATCGCTTCGAACTCTTCGAAGTTGAGGGGCCGGTTGTCGAGCGCCGACGGCAGGCGAAACCCGTATTCGACCAGAGTTTCCTTGCGCGACCGGTCGCCGCGGTACATGCCGCCGATCTGCGGCACGGTGACATGGCTTTCGTCGATGACCAATAGGAAATCGCTGGGAAAATAGCTGAGCAGCGTCGGCGGCGGCTCACCGGGCTTGCGTCCGGTCAAATGGCGCGAATAGTTTTCGATGCCGGGACAAAAACCCATTTCGGCCAAGAGCTCCAAATCGTAAAGCGTGCGTTGCTCCAGCCGCTGAGCTTCGAGGAGCTTTTGCTGGCCGCGCAACACATCGAGCCGCTCTTTGAGCTCCTCACGAATGCCCTGGACTGCCTGCTTCATGCGCTCTTTGCCGGTAACATAATGGCTCGCTGGATAGATCGTCGCCTTGTCCACCCGGCGCAGCGCCTTGCCGCGAATTGCGTCGATCTCGCTAATCGCGTCGATGGTGTCGTCAAAAAATTCGATGCGCACCGCCGAGCGGTCTTCGTACGCGGGGAAAATTTCCACGACATCACCGCGTACGCGAAAGGTACCGCGATGGAAATCATAATCGCTGCGCTCGTATTGGATATCGACGAGCTTGCGCAGCATCTGATCGCGATTGAGGATGGAACCCTGCTCCAAATAGACCATCAAATCGAAATAAGCCTCCGGCGAGCCCAAGCCATAGATGCACGAGACACTGGCGACGATCAACGCATCGCGCCGTTCGAGCAGGGCCTTGGTCGCCGAATGGCGCAGCTTGTCGATTTCGTCGTTGATCGACGCGTCTTTCTCGATGAACGTATCGGTGGACGGCACGTAGGCTTCCGGCTGGTAGTAATCGTAATAGCTAACGAAGTAACGCACGGCGTTTTCCGGAAACAGCTCGCTGAACTCGTTGTAGAGTTGCGCCGCCAGCGTCTTGTTGGGCGCGATGACCAGGGTCGGCTTGTTGACCCGAGCCACCACGTTGGCCATCGTAAACGTCTTGCCCGAGCCGGTGACACCGAGCAATACCTGGTGGCGCCGTTTGGCCTCAAAGCCGCGCACCAGGCTCCTGATCGCCTGGGGTTGGTCCCCCTGCGGTTTGTAATCCGCCACCAAACGGAACTGCCCGTGATCCTGGTCGCGCAGCATCGCCATAGAGGAATGAGAGTTGCCTTCTTGCTTGTTTAGCTATTTCGCCTGGCCGCCGTAGAGGCGATCGATGTAGCCGCTTTTGTCGAGCTCGGCGAGGGGAGCGGTATCGATAAAATCTGTCGGTTTGTATTTGGCGTATTTCGGGTCGCCCTCGGCGAGATGATTGAGCACCGCCTGAACCGCGCTCTCAACGGCGTAAGGTTTAGCCGGCATATCGGCGCCGTAGCTCCAAGATTCCTCCAGCGCTTCGCGGTCCTTCGTTCCGAGAAATTTTGCCAAGATTCGATACGTATCCTCGCGCCGGGTCTTAAAATAGTGGATCCCGCGCACCAGCGCACGCACGGTGCGAAATACCAGATTGGGGGAGCTCTTCATCAGCGAACGGCGCGTCACGAAGGTCGAGCCCTGATATTCGATTTTCAGATCGGCGAGATTGACCATAAAATTCATCCCCGCCTTGCGCGCGAACAGCGTCGCCGGCGGCGACACCATGGTCGCTGCCACCTTGCGCGCCTGCAGCGCAATCCACATGGCGTCATTGGTGCCGAGGTAGAGGAACTTCACATCTTTATCGGGATTTAATTTCAAATGCCGTAGCGCAGAGCGCGCGTTTTTCTCGTAGGCGTCGCCCGGACGCTGCAGTCCGATGACCGCGCCGACCAATTCCTTGGCGCTGCGAATTTCCGGCAACGTCACCAACGTCATCGTCGCATAGCGGGTCAACCCGCCGAGCATAACCACGTCGGGACTGCGCGCCGCGACCGGAATCATGAGAAAGGCGGACATGGTGGCAAAATCGGTATCGCCGGAAATCAGCGCCATCGGGGAGACCGCCCCGGCTGTGCGCACAACTTCGACTTGCAACCCTTCGTCGCGAAATAACCCGGCTTCCTCGGTCAGGTAGGGCAGCGAGTGGGTGACCGCCCGTGCCGCATAGCCGATGCGGATTTTATCTTTTTCCGCCTTCCCCTGCGCAGCCGCTCCGGTGGAAAATAGACAGACGAGGGCAAGAGACAATATTGTAATGACGGTTAAGCCGACCTTCACGCCGCCTCCGTTACGCAACTTTGCCATAAATTTATGTTAATAATGTCGTGAAGCATAACAAGACAATCCTACCGGAGCAACGACGAATTGCCGAGTAAGAATCAAAGCGCGGCGGCCGTTTTCGCACGTTTGAAAAGCAGGGCGCGGGAGCTCAAACGCGAGATTGCCGCGCTCTATCTGGCCGCCCGCGATCCGCGTACCCCCTGGTACGCCAAGGCTCTTGTCGGATGTGTGGTGGCCTACGCCCTGAGCCCGATCGACCTCATTCCCGATCCGATTCCAGTCCTTGGTTACCTCGACGATTTGCTGCTCCTGCCACTCGGCATCTTCTTCGCTGTCAAACTCATCCCAGCGGAGATTCTCGCCGATTGCCGCGCGAGAGCGGCGGCGATGGAGGTGACATTGCCGAACGATTGGCGCGCGGCCGGAGTGATTATTTTGCTTTGGTTACTGGCGTTGACGCTGTCGGGCTACTTCTTGTTTGAGGCGTTCTCCTCAGCCTGAAGCTAAGGATACCGGTGGTTTTTGTTGAAGGGAATCGAGCGAAGCAAACTAGCTGCCGGGCGTCTTCCAGATGCGCGCCATACCTTCGGGGCTGACGGTGACCATCCTGCCCGGCTGCCTGAACATGACTTTGGCGATGGCCGCGGAGATTTCCTTGCCGAACAGGCACAGCCCCCTGCCCGGCTGATGATGTCCATTGGCCCACTTGGCAAACTCGTCCGGCGTCGGTGTATGACCGATATCGGCCGCGCAGCGGCGCACGATAAACCCCAGCATTATCTTGGAATCGCCATTTTTGTTCGCGCGCGCTTCAGCCATCATCAGAATCTATAAAAAAAATCGTTTCCCCATGCAAGCACGACCAAGAAAAATCGCGACTATCGGCAGGGGTTTTTGCAATCGGTCGTTCACTCACGCGATTTTTCCATTCCTGAGCCTTTCTTTTTCACCTCTTGCTGATAGATCTTAAGCGTCCATGGGCGAGTCTTGGGAAAAATATTTGAAATTTCGCTGCACCGGTTGCGGCAATTGTTGCCGCGACACGGTGGTTTGCATCAACGACGAGGATATCCGCCGCATCGTCGGGGGCACGGGCAAGCCGGTGAAGGAATTTGTCAGGTTCTTCACCCATAGCGAGATCGCCATGTCGCAAAACGATCCGCTATGGTTGCGTCTCGCCAAGGGCAAGGTCGTCATGGGCCTACGCAAGACCGGGGATCGGTGCGTTTTCCTCGATAACGAGACCAACCGCTGCAAAATCTACGAACATCGACCGGTCACCTGCCGCGATCATCCCGTCAACGCGACCTTTTCCGACACCGGCGCGGTTATCAAAATGGCGCTCAGCAGGATCGTCAAATGCCCCCACGCCTGGGACGGCACGATCACCAAGCGGGAGCTGCGCAAAGCACAGACCCTCAACCAGCGTCACGAAAAAGCTTACCTGGAAAAAGTTCGCGCCTGGAATCAGCGCCAAGAGGGATCGCGAACCGCCGCCTGCTTTCTCCGTTTTCTGGGCTTTTCCGTGTAAGACCGCGACCGGGTGCCTCGCGCCACAACCACGTCAAGATAAAGATCCGAGTAAAAAAAGCGGGCTAACCGCCGGGTTAACCCGTCCTTTTTATTTCTTATTAACGAAGTGAAGAACCCCGTCGCAAGCAGCGGGGTATCAAAACGCATCCTGCGAACGTTCCCATTCTCGTCACCCCCGAATGCTTTTATCGGAGGCCCAGATCCGGATTCGCCCGGATTCCCGCTTAAAGCATGCGGCAATGACGGACTTCGGGCTGGCGATCGATTTGACGCAGCAAGGTGCGGAGCTTGAACCCTTAGGATTCGGACTAATCGATCATATGTGTGGTCGCTTTGAGGTGCTTATCGACGGTGACGTAGCCCTTCCACTGGTCGACGAACCAGTAGCGCACGCCGAACTCGAAGCGCAGCTCTTTCATGTCTCGATCGAAGGGATTGAAATGCTGGTGGTGCAGCATCCCCGGCGGCACATGAATGGCGTCGCCCTGATTCCAATCGTAGCGTTTGCCGCCGATCTCGGAATAGCCGTCGCCCTCGAGCGCGTAAAGATAAGCTTCGGGATGAGCGTGGCTGTGGCTCTTGGTGTGCGGCAGATCGACGAAAATCGAACTGATCGCGACGCCGGTGGCCTTGAAACCGTTGTCTTTGCCGCTCCGACCCATCAAGAAATAGGTCGCCCCATGCTTCGACTCATCCGACTTTACATGCTGGCTTTGATGCATCGTGATGCGTCGCCCGTCCTCCGGCCAGTATTGCGACTCTTGGTTCGGAAAAGCGGCCATCGCCCTCGCATCGTTCTCACCGCACACTTCCAACTGCTCCATTTTTCCCATGTAGACAGCGGCTTCGAGGTGCCACGCCAGACCGGAAATGTAGCCCACCGGAACCTTGCCGGTGTTGAAGAGTTGATGCGTCGACCGGTAGGGCACGTGAATGACTGTGCCCGGGCTGAAATCGTAACGTTTGTCGTCGAGGATCATGAACCCTTCGCCGCTCTCGACGTAGATGGCTTCCTCGCCGTGCAAATGCTTGCCCGTGTGCCAGTTGACTGGGATTTCCGCTCGCATCATGCAGCTACCCCCAGTGGTGAACCCCAGCTCCGGGGCAATCATCAACGCCGCTTTGAAATCTTGCGGCGTGCGCACCCATTTGAGATCCTTTGATCGCGTGCATCGCGGTGACTCGGCCACCGCCTTTTCGTTGGCTTTGGATTGTTCCAGCCAGTCGCTATAAAAATCACTCATTGCTCCTCCTAGACTCGTCCGTGAATTAAGCAAAAAATTATCGGACACACTCCGGGTTGTCAAATTGCCGCACGCTCCACGCCCATTCCGGTTGCGGCGAACCGAGCGAATTGCTACGACTTTCGGACGAATGGGTCGATCAAGATGAAAAGACTCGCCGTAGCCCTCTTCACCGCACTATTTTTGTTTTCTCTGACCGTTGTCTTCCGATCCGTAACTTTCAACTCGAGACAGATCGACGTGCCTCCTGCCAAAGACTTGAGCTTGGATAGCACCGCCTTGCTGCAGCGCCTGTCGCGCGCGGTGCAGTTTCGCACCGTATCGAGTCTGGATCCGAAGCAGCTACCCGCGGCGGAATTCGACGGCTTGCGAGACTTTCTCGCCGCGAGCTTTCCATTGGTTCACGAACAGCTCGATAGAGAAATCATCGGTGACCACAGCCTGCTCTTCAAGTGGCAAGGGCGTGACCGCGCGCTGAAACCGATTCTATTGATGGCCCATATGGACGTCGTTCCCGTTGATCCCGCAACCGAAGCGAGCTGGCGCCATCCGCCGTTTTCCGGCGCGATCGCCGAAGGTTACGTCTGGGGACGCGGTACCATGGACGACAAAGGCAGCGTTCTTGCGATCCTCGAGGCGGCGGAGCATCTTCTGCGCGCCGGTTTCTCGCCCCAACGAACGATCTATTTGGCCTTCGGTCACGACGAAGAGATCGGCGGTCGCGACGGCGCCGGCAAGATCGCCGAGCGCTTGCGCCGGCGCGGCATCGAGTTTGAGTTCGTGATCGACGAGGGCATGAATATTTTCGATCGCATCATCGCCGGCATCACCGCCCCGGTGGCGCTGATCGGCGTTGCAGAGAAGGGTTATCTCAGTCTGCGTCTCAGGGTGGAAACCGCCGGTGGCCATACCTCGATCCCGCCGGCCGACTCTGCCATCGCTTTGATGAGCCGCGCTCTGCAAAGACTCGATGCGGCGCCGTTCCCCTCGCACCTGAGTGGTCCGACACGCGCGATGTTCGACTTCCTCGGCCCGGAAATGGCCTGGGGTCAAAAACTCCTGCTGGCCAATCTCTGGCTCTTCGATCCGCTGGTGCGCAAACAACTCGCCAGGTCACCGCTCACCGACGCGCTGATCCGCACGACCATCACCCCAACGATTTTTAACGCCGGAGTGAAAGACAACGTTTTGCCGACTACGGCCACCGCCGTCGTCAACCTGCGGCTGATTCCCGGAGATACCGTCGCAACCGCCGCCGAATATGTGCGCCGGGCGATCGACGATCCAAAAATCAAGGTCGAAGCTCTGCCGGTGCAGATGGAGCCGTCGGCGGTGAGCGACATAGCTGGCCGGAGCTTTCGTTTGATTCAGCGAACGATCCGCGAGATCGCACCCCAGGCGCTGGTCGCGCCGGCGCTGTTGGTGGCTGCCACCGACTCGCGCCACTATCGAGCGCTGAGTAAAAATATTTATCGCTTTTTACCGATTACCCTGGGCCCGGAGGATACCCAGCGCTACCACGGCATCGACGAGCGCATTTCGGTGCGGGACTATGAGCGGCTGGTGCGCTTTTATGTCCGGCTCATCGAGAATTCCGATCGGTTTTAGGGCGGCGGTCAGTGGATCCTGTCCCATTCGCGCTCATACGCTTTGGCCAGATCGGGGCAGTCTAGGATCAGCAGATTCTCCCAATTGGATTCCGCTTTGAGCGTCCAGTTGTACGAACCGGTGAGGACCCGCTTACCGTCGACGACGGCAAATTTGTTGTGGTTGCGGCCATCGGGCGCCACCGTCTGCACCTGAACACCGCCCGCTCTTAGCTGATCGATCATCTTGACGATCTTTTTGCCAGAGCTGCGCGCGCTGTCTATTTTCACTCGGACCGCAACTTTGTGCTTGGCCAGATCGAGCAGGTCCGTCACCAGATCAAAATTGTCGAAGCCGTAAAGCGCGATCGTTAAGCGCTCTTTGCTATGAGCGATCGCTTCACGCACGCTCTTGCCGATGCTCCCTTGGCTGGAAAACTGCGGTCGGACCCGGCAATCAAAAGTGTCAGCGGCAAACGTTATCGCCGGCAAAAGCATCGCCGCGATGGCGAGCGCGCCGATCAAGTTTTTCATCGACCGACTCCTTTCTAGCGAGCGTACAGCGC
>JBLMXG010000179.1:0-12204 GCA_050257635.1 Chloroflexota bacterium | reverse complement strand
GGACATGGATAACAGCAAGGGACGCATACCGCGCCGGCCGTCGCGCCGCGCGAGACGCCACACCCAACGTTTCAGCAGGGCCGTCATGACAGCGCCGCCTAACCCTGGGCCAAGGCTCTCTGCGCCGCGCCGCTATCCGACACCAGGCGGCCGCCGCGTAGCCGGAGCGTCCGGCTCGCCAGTTGGGTGAGCTCGTGGTCGTGGGTGACCAGCACGAGCGTCGTGCCGCGTGTGGCATTGAGATCGAAAATGAGCGTGATGATGTCGCGCGCTGTCTCGGCATCGAGATTACCGGTGGGCTCGTCAGCGAAAAGAATTTTCGGCCGATTCATAAATGCCCGCGCGATCGCCACGCGCTGTTGCTCGCCGCCGGAAAGTTGCACGGGATAGTGCTGCAGGCGGCCATCGAGACCTACTTGCTTCAACAAATCGGCGGCGCGGCTGCCGGCGTGATTCTCGCCGCGGATCTCTGCGGGTACCATGACGTTCTCCAGCGCGGTGAGCGACGGCAACAGCTGAAAATTCTGAAAGATGAACCCCACCGATCGGTTTCGCAACGCGGCCAACTCCTCTTCGCCGGCTTCGTTCAGCGCTACGCCATCGAAGCGGACCGAGCCGGAGCTGGGCCGTTCCAAACCGGCGCAGATCGCTATCAGCGTGGTCTTGCCGCTGCCGGACGGCCCGACGATAGCGCAGGTGCTGCCGCCGCACACGGCGAACGAGACGTCGGTCAAAACGTTGACTTCTCGTTCGCCGCTCTTAAAAACCTTGCTCAAATGCTCTACGCTTAAGATCGGCTCGGTGCTCATGAATGAATGACGAATAGACCGCGGTGGCGCAGCAACCATGACGCAAAATTCTTTCTAACAGCGTAAACTCTAGAATGTTTATACGACCTAAACAATATCGACGTGGCTGTGACGGCTTCTTTATAAAATTAATTCTACTGGCGACACTCTCAGTTGCCATGGCGGGAAAACGATCTTTCGCCGCAACGCCGCCCAACATCGTCTTGTTTCTAGGCGACAGCATCACTGCCGGATACGGCCTCGACTTATCCCAAGCCTACCCCGCGCTGATTCAAGAAAAGATCGACACCAAGGGCTGGCCTTTCAAAGCGGTCAACGCCGGTCAGAGCGGCGATACCACCGCCGGCGCCTTGAATCGCCTCGACTGGCTGTTGAGAAATCGCGTCGCGGTCTTGGTCTTGGAGCTCGGCGGCAACGACGGATTGCGCGGCCTGCCGGTGGCGACCACGCGAAAAAACCTCCAACGGATCATCGATCGCACCAAGACAAAATATCCCGCTGCAAAAATCATCATCGCCGGTATGAAAGTTCCGCCCAACATGGGGCGGGAATACGGCGCCAAGTTCGAAGCGATTTATCCGGAGCTGGCAAAGAAGAACAAGCTGCCGCTGGTTCCCTTTGTCCTCGAAGGCGTGGGCGGCGTGCGCGAGCTCAACCTGCCGGATGGCATTCATCCGACCGCGAAGGGCCAAGCAATCGTCGCCGCCACCGTATGGAAAGCGCTGGAACCCGTGCTACGCTCGTTGGCTAAATGATCATCGGCGCACGGACCGAAACTGCTCTTCAGCGTAGCGCCGGATTCAATCCTTCTTATCCCCTCGCCTACGAAGTGGGAGATGGAAAGGGTGAGGGCAGTAAGACTCCGAGTCAACTTCCTTGACAGCGGACACGGGATTGAATGATAGTCGAAGCTGCACCGCAAACTACATCGTGCCGAGATCGCGAACATAAAAAAGGAGACAACATGGCCATCCGACTTGTCGTTACGATCACCGCCGCGCTCGGAAAAGGTTCCGAGCTGGCCCAGCTCTACAAAGCCCGCTGTGCAGACATAGCGAAAGAGCCGGGCTGCGAACAGTTCGAAGTATTCCAAAGCGTCGTCAGCCCGGACAAACTGACACTCCTCGAACGCTGGGTTGATCAGGCCGCGCTCGACGCCCACGCCAAGGTCAACGCCACCCGCCCGCCCCTTCCGGCTGAGCTGCGCGTTGGAACCACCGAGCGCGAAGACTACGTCTACAACCGCACGCGCTAGCGCATCGACCGGGCTTATGGTGACAATGATCAGCCAGCCAATCATTTCGACGTTTCGGGAAGTCTCGAATCGCAGAAACCTTCGAACCCATTGAATGGCCGGTAGACGAGACGCAATCACTGCGAGAAGCGAGTGGCCTCTAAGGCCGCTACGGATTACAGAGATAACCGCCGCGGCACTGAATGCCCAGTTCTTGCTGCACCTCTCTTAAAAGAGTCACCTCGGCTACGTCGGCAATCTTCACTTTCCTCGGTTCGATGCCTA
This sequence comes from Chloroflexota bacterium, assembly GCA_050257635.1. GTDB lineage: Bacteria > Desulfobacterota > Binatia > UBA9968 > UBA9968 > DP-20. The sequence continues at coordinate 9,876 of JBLMXG010000179.1, read as the reverse complement.
CTCGTTCGGCAGTATACTGGATGAGGGAGCGCATGCCGGTTTCCGTAAACCCTCCCGGGTCCTTCGGGTTTATGAAATCGATCGCCTGCCCGATCGCCTCGCGCGCGACGTCGGTATCCAGCTTTAGTTCTTTCGCCGTTACGTGAGCCGCTTCGTCGGGGTGTGCGCGGATGAAAAGCAACGCTTTCACCTGCGCGCGGAGCCACTTCTTCGCAAGCGCGGGATTCGCCCGTAGCCAGCGGTCGTTGGCGGCAAAGCCGGCCCAGGGCACGGGGTAGACCTCCGCCGAGTTAGCCATGATGCGATAACCCTTTTTTACCAACTCCGCGGCAATGTCGAGATTGTTCGCGGAGCCGGCAATCTGCCCGGTTTCCATTCCGATGACCCTTGCCTTTGCGCTCCCGACTGCAAGAAGCTTCACGTCGCGACCCGGATCCAAGCCGAGCTTGTTTAGAATGAGGCGCGTGGCCTGATCCTGAGAGCCGCCGGGGCTGGCGATCGCGACGACCTTTCCCTTCAGATCTTCCGGTTTCCGAATTTCGCGCCGAACCATGAATTGCATCGTCGAAGTATTATAGGTAAAGAAGACGGCCTTCAGCGGAGCCCCTTTGAGAGCAGCGGTCATGGCCGAGCCGTGGACTGCGAACTGCACTTCTCCGGTTACCAGTGCGGGCACGGACACGCTGGAGCGCATGATGACGATCTTTACGTCCAGACCCTCGCTTTTAAAAAACCCCTTCGCTCGTGCCAGATAGGAGGTCACGTAGCCGAAATCGGGCGACGAAATTCCTTCAATTAGAGAAATGGGTTCGCTCTTCTCCTGGCCTAGAACGATCGCGCCTCTTAGGGTGAGGGCCAGCAGGCAGGCACAAGCTAAAACCCACCTTTTCCGACTGCTTTTAAATTTCATGGTCTGTTCCTTATTATTTACGCCTTCCATAGCCGAACCCAATGCTCGGCGGCTGCCGCCAAGTTTCATCGTATGACCGCGTCGGTTTTTTGCTCGGGCCTACCCGACGAACTCCTCGACTCGCGAAACCACAGCGAGCGGCGACGTGTTTTAATAATTGTTCAAACATCAACATTGCGACCCACCATTTTTTCGAGATCCTTTGCAGAGCTATCTCAATGTGCAACTTCGGTCAACGACACCGGCTGCCGCATAAGAAAAAAGAGAAGATCGGCTACTTTTAGATTGAATGAACCGCGACGCCTGTATTCGCGGCAGCGCGCTCGGTCAAGTGTTTTTACTACCCCTTTTCACCTAACACGTCCTTTCAATTGCCATACCCGTTAGGAAAATCACACGGCGAGACTTTCGGCTACGACAGGCGGCTGAACACAGATAAACATTTCATGGTCTTCGTTTCGTCTTACTCCTTCTCGCTTGAATCAATTCAATTTCGCGTCCGGTTTAGAGTAGTTTCGGTATGCCGTCCGGAACGTTCATAGCCTTGACACAGCCGTTCGTGCGGGAATAGTGTCGGCAACACGCACGGCATCGAACGGAGGTCAAAGCCATGGCCGAGTCTCTGGAAAGCTTCAAAACCTATATCGGCAAGAGTGAAACGACGACCGATGTGGTCACGGCCTCGATGGTGATCAAGTTCGCGGCGACCTTGGGCCTCCCCGATCCACCCTTGGATAAGGGCGCACCGATTCCGCCGGGTTGGTACGGCGGCTTGTTTCCGGCGTCTCACCGGCCGGACAAGATGCGCACGGATGGGCAAGCCTCCGGTGGCGGTTTTATGCCGGCGATACCGCTGCCGCGCCGGCGCATCGGAGGGACAAGGGTTTCGTTCAAGGGACCGTTGCGAATTGGCGACGAGGTCACGCGCAAGACGGAGATCGCCGACATCCAGATCGACGACGGCCCGGCTGGCGCCATGGTCACCGTGATCGAGCGCAACGGCTTGTCAACCAGTAACGGGCTTTGCGTCGTCGAGGAGCGGGACATGTGCATGCTCAGTGAGGCCAGGGCCGACGCGGCGCCCAAGGCAACGCCGGCGGTTCCCGGCGAAGCGAAGTGGCAACAAACCGTCGAGCCCAACACGCCGCTGCTGTTCCGCTTCTCGGCGATCCGCTTCAACAGCCACCGCATCCACTACGACCGCGACTACGTGACCAAGATCGAAAAGCTTCCCGGCCTGGTGGTGCAGAGCTCGCTAATCTCGCAATTGCTGATCGAAATGTGCCGCAGGGAATTGCCTGCTCGGCGCATGACGAATTTCGACTTTCAGAATCTCCGTTCGATCTACGACAGCGGCGGAAAATTTACTCTCGCCGGCGCGCCTTCCGCGGATGGCAGCTCGGCAACGCTCTGGGTGTTCGACGGCGAAGGCAAACTCGCGATGCTGGCTACGGCAAAGTTTGCCTAAAACTCTTTAGCACGAGGGCTAACGTGCGACATAGACGCAACCGAACCTCGGATTATCGTGCGCAAAGGCGCAAAGGCCGCCAAGAAAACAGTAGAACTCCGAACTTTGCGTCCTTGGCGTCTTGGCGCGAGAATTATCGTCTTTTGATTGCGCGCGCGTTTTCGCGCTCAACGTTTTGAACGGCTTGAACTACTTGAACGATTTGAACGCCGTCAAAAATCACCCTGGCGCCAGGCCAAAGATCTGTTGAAAGAGCTTGATCGACTCCGCCATGTTTTCGTTCTCGATATCCTGAACAATTTTTTTGAATCCTTTGATCAGGCGCGGAGGGTCCGAGTCCACGTCGCTGCGCGAAGGAATCCGGCTCATCTCGCGGAGCTTCAGTTGCGCCGGCTTGGAAAATAGAAAATCGATGAACAGCTTGGCCGCCGCGGGGTGCGCCGGCCTGGAAGTGATGCTGACCGTGTTGATAATGACGACCACGGGTTCTAGCGGCACCCACTCGATGGGCGCGCCTTGATTAACGAAGCTCTGAGCGTGCGGGCCGTAGCCAATGGTCAGCGGCGCTTCCCCCGCTGCAACCAGTTGAATCCGCCCGCGCGCGCCGCGCTGAAAGATTTGCTCCTGCTGCGCCAGGCGGCGAAAATAGGCAAGCCCCTTGTCGCGGCCCCAATATTTTAACAGTCCGTCGAACCATTCGAAGTTTTCTGTGTCGTTGATGATCTGCCTGCCCTTCCACATCGGTTTGAGCAGGTCTTCATAGGTCTTCGGCACGTCGGCCGGTTTCACATTGCGGCTGTTGTAAGCGAGCACGAAAGTGTTCTGATACATGGAGCCCCAATAGCCGGATTTGTCCCTGAGCTCGGGGGGAAGAAATTTGTATTCGGGAGAATCGTAGCGACCAAGAATATTTTTTTGTTTGAGCAGGGTGAAACCGCCCCGAGTCGAGGTTCCCTGCAGGATGTCCGCGGCATAGTTCCGCGCGGCGTATTCACTCATGACACGGTTGACCAAAGCGCCGGAGCCGGAACGGAGCAAATCCACTTTGATGAACGGATACTGCTTCTCGAACATGTCGATGAACTGCTTGGCCTCGGGGATGGACACGGTCGTGTACCAGGTCACCCTGCCCTCTCTTTTTGCTTGCGCGATCAGCTCTGGATTGCCGACTTGCGCGATCGCCAATCCACCCAGCGCCATGATTGCGACGGCAACCAGCAACTGAAGACCGATCTTCATTATCCCTACTCCTTTATGGTTTCAGACCCACCATCTCCTTCGCCGCCGCGACCACACTTTCAAGCGACGGCAAAAATGGCCGCTCGTCCCAAAATGGCAAGAACTGGTCCGCCCCGGCGATGATGCGCGGCGCGGCGCTGAGCTTGCCCGCCGGCAATTCATCGAGCACGCAGCGCACGTAAGGCGCGTATCCCGACAGAGCCGGCTCGTCCTGCACGATCAAAACACTTCCCGTCTTGCTTGCCGATCTAAGCACCGTGTCCTTATCGAGCGGCTTGATGAATCCCAGGCTCACGATTTCGACCGTGCCGGCCTGTCCTTGCTTCGCCAACTCATCCGCGGCATCTTCGGCCAGCCCCGCGGCGCGCCCGGCGGCGATGATCGTCAGCTTATCTCCGGTGCGCATGATCGCAGCATTGCCGCCGGGATTGCTCGCCGCCAGTTCACCGGCTCGCGTGTGAATCGAGCGATCTTCGAAAAACAGCGTCGGTGTCGGCCGCTGCAGCGCCTCGCGAAAATTCCAGTAAGCCTCGCTCGGCGAGCCGGGCATCGCGATATTCAGATCGGGAACGTTGTAGAACCAGGACGCGCCGACCTCGTTGCCTTCCGGCCCATGGCTGCGAAAACGCGCGATCGGCAGCCGGATGATCACCGGACAGTTCAATCTTCCATTGGTCAGGTAATGCAGCTTCGCCGCGCTCTGCACGATCGCCATGTGGCAGACCGAAGCGATGTCGGCATAGGCGATCATCACCACGACTTTCATCCCCTTCATGGCCGCGCCGACGGCCATGCCGACCATGGCGCTCTCGCTGATCGAGCAATCGCGCACACGCTCCGTGCCGTAAGTTTCCGCCAGCTGCTTGAGCGCATGTCCAGCCAGGTTCTGTCCGATCAGAATCAAGCGCGGCTCGTCGCGCATGGAATCTTGTAGCGCTTTGCCGACCGCATCGCGGTAGTTTAACGTAGCCATCTCGTTACTCTCTTTTCCGTGCGGTAAGGGGGCAGAAGCGAGTCGTAAGAAGCTTTCGATACCGGACTTTCTTGTAGCCCCCGCACGTCTTAACCGTTACCTCTTACCTTTTTTCAGCCAAAACCTGGACCAATGTTTCTTCGAGTTTCCTATCTCCATCGCGCCGCAGCCGATCGAGTTCCTCTGCCGAGGCGATGCCATGCGCGATTAGCCAATCCGCCATGCGCTGCAACGGATCGCGCCCCTCGGCTTCAGCTAGATCCGCCTCGATGCCAGGGCGGACCTCGCCGAAGTGGGAGCTATAAAGTCCGGTGCGAAAGGTCATGCAGTCCAGGAACACCGGCTGGCCGCCGAGCGCAGTGGCGCGCGCCCAGCGCGCCGAATGATAGACATCCAGCGCATCGTTGCCGTTCACCGCGCGCGCGGCGAATCCGAAGGGTTCGGCGTAGGGGATCAAGGACCGGCTCTTGCGCACCTTCGACCAGGGCGTCGACATTTCCCAGCCGTTGTTCTCGCAGGCGAGGATGAGCGGAAGTTCCCAGGCGCCGGCGATATGCATGGTTTCATGCAAATCTCCCGAGCCGAGCGTGCCATCACCGAAAAACGCCACGCTCACCGTCGCTTGCTTATCGAGCTGCATCGCCAGCGCCAAGCCTGCGCCCATCGCCAGATGGCCGCCGATCATCGTGGAGCCCGGCATCACGCCGAGATCCGGCCAGGAGCTATGATGCGGCGCGTCGCGTGAATCGCCGGCCGCGAGCGGGCTATGGACGAACTCACGCAATTGATCGCCGATGCCCACACCCATGCCGATCATCGCGCCGCGCGTGCGAAACGACGGGATGACTGCGTCGCCCTTTTCGAGAGCAAGGCAACAGCCGATGGCGATCGCTTCCTGCCCTTTGCTGGGAAAGGTCTGCGCCGCGATCTTCCCTTCCTGCTCCCACCGGACCAGCGCCTCTTCGAAGAGCCGGGTGACAAGCATGCCGCGATAGAGCCGCCACTCGATACGCCCGGCCCGCTCGCTTTCTTGGGTCAATTCTGCCGATTCCACAAATTCCCTCCTGACATTTTTCTCTCCCGCTCGGCGGGCAAGAACCATTGAGCCGTGAACCCTCTCAGGTTGGAAAAACGATGCATGACTCTGGCGCGACATAAAACCGCACCGAGTTCCCCACCGCCGGCGTGCGCGCAGGATGGATACGCGTGCGCAGCTTAACTTCATTGCAGCGCACGATGACATCCGCCGAGTTCCCAAGGAACGTGATCCGTTCCACCACACCACAACTCCGGTTCGGCGCCTTTTCGACCACAGCGTTGTCTATGAACTCGACGGATTCCGGACGAAAAAATAATTGCGCGGCCGTTCCCGGTTGCCATTCGACACTCCGTTGCGCAAAGAAAGAACCGATCGGCGTCACCACCGCCATTTCGTCCCAGGGCCGATCGCCGCCCCGCTCGACTGCCGCCGAAACGAAATTCGCCGTGCCGAGAAAATCCGCGGTCACGCGATGGGCCGGCCGCAGATACAGCTCCGATGGAGAACCGACTTCGAGCAGCGTCCCCTCATGCATCAAGCCGATGCGATCCGATAGCGCCAGTGCCTCCTCCTGATCGTGGGTCACGTACAAAGTGGTAATCCCGAAGGATTCTTGCAGCGCCTTAAGCTCGAAGCGCATGAGCTCGCGCAACTTGGCGTCTAGGTTGCTGAGCGGCTCGTCGAGCAGCAGGATCTCCGGTTGCGCCACCAGCGCTCGCGCCAGCGCCACTCGTTGCTGCTGCCCGCCGCTTAGATGGGGCGCGAGCCGCTCGGCTAAATTGCCGAGACTCAATCGTTCGAGAATATCGCCGACGCGTTTGCCCACCTCGTGACGCCCAGCGCCGCCACCCAATGGATAAGCGACGTTTTGAAACACCGTCATATGCGGCCAGATGGCGTAGGACTGAAACACCATGCCGATCTGGCGTCGCTCCGGCGGCACGAACGTGCCGTCCGCGGCGCGATAGACGGGGCGGTCGTTGATCACGATTTCCCCCGCAGCCGGTTGCTCGAGCCCGGCAATGCATCGCAGCGTGGTCGTCTTGCCGCAGCCGCTCGGCCCAAGCAATGTAAACAGCTCGCCCTTGCCCACGTCGAAAGTAACGCCGTTGAGCGCGCGCACTTCGCCCCTGGCGCCGGCAAAGATCTTGACCAAATTTTTAACGCTGATCACGTCCGGTTCCTTCAGGAAGGCGGGGTGCGCCGCAGGCGCGAGACCAGATAGCCGCCGAGCAGCAACAGCGCCGAGAGCATGATGAGCATGACGCCGAGCACGGCCGCGTCCGCGGTGCGGCCGTTTTGCCACATGCTCCAGATCATCGTCGACACCACCACTGTATCGGGATTGTAAAGCATCAAGGCCATGGAGAGCTCCTGCATTGCATGCACCGCGACCCAGAGGAAGACATTGATCAGCGCAGGTGCCAGCAGCGGCACGGTGATCCGACGAATGGTGCGCATCCAGGGCGCGCCGGCCATCTGCGAGGCCTCTTCCAACTCGCCATGGACCTGCATGAGCGCCGAAGTCGTGGCGCGCGAGCCGTAAGCGAGATAACGCGTGGTCATTGCCAGCGCGATGATCCAGAGCGTGCCGTAGATCGGGAGCGGAAATCGGACGTAGACGAAAATGAAGGCCAGGCCGATGACGATGCTCGGCACGCATTGGGGCAAAAACGATACGGTTGCCAGATAGTTGGCCAAAACGCCGGCTCTGGCTCGCCGCCGCACCACGAACCAACTGACCGACACCGCGAGCGCGATGGTTGCCAGGGAAGTCACCAGAGCGAGCAGCGTGGTGTTCCAGATCGCGCGCACGACGCTGCCGTCGCGCCAGACCTCGGCATAACCCTCGAAGCTCACCCGCGCAAAGGATTCCGCCGACGGCGTGGCGTAAAATGGCTGCACGCTGGTCCACAGCAACATGAGAAACGGCAGCAAAACCGCGATCACGATATAGAGGGCGCAGAAAACGGTTGCCGGCGCGGTCCAGACGCCAAGAGCGAGCCGGCGCGGCCGGTATCCCTTGCCGGTAATCGTTGCAAAGCGCTCCTGATGCGCGGTCAAGCGCTGGTAACCCCACATGAGCAGCAGCGCAGCGCCGAGAATGATCGCTCCCAGGGCCGACGCCAAGCCGTAATCGGGCAGCCCCACTTCCGAGTGGGTCGCCCAATAGATCGCCGTGCTGAGCACGCGAACGCGCGCCGTGAAACCCAGCAGCCCGGGAATATCGAAAGACTCGATGACGACAATAATGAAATAGACCAGCGCGGCGAGCAGCGCCGGCCGCATAATCGGCAAGGTCACGCGCATGGTCGTCTGCGCCATGTTGCGTCCAGCCACCGCGCTTTGTTCCTCCAGCGACGGGTCCATGGCGCGAAACGACGCGGCGATCATCAGATAGGCCGACGGCACCAGGCGGAGCCCCTGAACAAAACACATGCCGGAGAGCGTATAAATGTCGAAAGGCCCGCTGTCGCCCGACCCGCCGAGCATGTCGCGCAACACGACGTTGACAAGACCGTTGCGCGGATCGAGCAATTGGATCCATGCGATCGCCGACAATAGCGATGGGACCGTCATCGGCACGAGGATCAAATTGCCGATCCACGTCCGAGCTGGGAGGGCCGTGCGCTCCACCAACCACGCCAGCAAGATAGCCATCGGCAGGCCGACAGCGAGCGAGCCGGCGGTAAAGAGAATCGTGTTGAGAAAGATCGGCAAGGTGGCCGGACTCGTGAAAACCGCTGCGTAGTTGCCAAGCGTTGTGACCGTAGATTCGAAGGGGAGCTTATCCTCCGTGCTCTTCACGCTCGCGTAAAGCAGCATGAAGAGCGGCACGAGCACGAGATAAGAGACCACGGCGAGGGTGGCACCGAACGCCAGCGAGCGAACGGAAATTTTCCGGGCCCAGGATGACGATCTAGGCTCGACTTTCTCGGCAATGGTCGTGGCCGCTGTGCTCATCACATGAGAACCTGTTTCACCTGCTTCGATTCCACCCCGCTTGGAGACTGTATCAGAATGTCATCCTGAGCCGTTGGCGAAGAATCTGCTTGTTGTGAACAGTGAGAAAAGCAGATGCTTCGCCTTTGCTCAGCATGACATTCAGGTCATTTTGCGCATCGCGACAGAGTCTCTTGCGGAAAGAGGAAGAGCTAAAGTGTCGTTATCGCAGCGCGCCGAGCAATTTTCCGAGCTCGCGCTGAATCTCAAGAATCGATGCAAAGGTCTTGTCGGTTTCCAGAATGATCGCCGGTTTCTGGTTTTTGATTCTCTCCGCTACGTTGCCAATGGCGTTCCGCCCGACCTCCATCGATTGTCCTCTGGTCGCGTAGCGGATCTTCTGCCCCTCCGGCGTGCCCATCCAACCGGCGAAGAAACGGGCGGCGTTGGGATGGGGCGCTGTCTTCAGAACACCCTCGGCCGAAGTCAGCACCGGGAGCGGCGAAGCGGCGACCCAGTCCACCGCTGCTCCGCGTTTTTTCAACCCCTCGATTGTAAAGGCATAGGTCCCGACGGCGATCGAGACCTGGCCGCCGGCGAGTGCGTTGGCGACCGTGGTGCCGCCCTGAACGATGATCGGCTGCTGGGCAAGAATCTTTTTCACCAAATCCGTGACCTTCGCTTTACCCCATTCCGTGCCGAGCATGGCGAAGGGCACCAGGCGGGCCTCGATGATTATTTTTTTGCCCTTCCACTTCGGATCGGCGAGATTTTCCCAGCTCTTCGGAGCGTCCTTGGCGCTGACCGCTTTTGTATTGTACGCGATCGGCAGAGTTAAATTATAGGCGCCAACAAAGCGATCGCCGGCGTAAACCGCGTCGAGGCCGAAATTCTTTTCCCAGCCCGGATATGGCGCGAGCATGTCGCGGTCGATTAACGGCCGCAGCGCGCGCAGCGAACCCGACTGGATGATATCGACGGCCGGCGGCTTGCCCGCCTGGCTTTCGGCAATGATCCGCTGCACCAGCGGCTCCGGAATGCTTTCGAAGTGGTCGATCTTGATGCCCGGATACTCTTTGTCGAGCACTTGCTGCATCTTTTCATAAACGATCGCGTCGGTGGGCCCCCAGACAACCACCGTGCCTTCCTTCTTCGCGGCGTTGTAGAGTTGGGTAACCGCTTCGTTCCCGCCCTTTCCCTTGTCTTGAGCAAGCGCAGCATCGCTGACGAATAGGCTCAAAGCCACCGCCAATAAATTTAAAAAACATTTTGCCGATTTCATTTCCGGTTTTCTCCTTGAATCG
>JBLMXG010000178.1:0-2789 GCA_050257635.1 Chloroflexota bacterium | reverse complement strand
CCGTCGAACACACCGCTCTTTTCCAGCTCCACCAGATAGCGCCGATCGATCATGTCGGCGGGCTTGATTGCTTTGGCGCGCGGATCAAGGGGGGCGATCTCATCGAGCGAAGCCTGGAGCGCCGCATCGGCGATTTCCAGCCGCCGCTCCAGCGCCGGAACCTCCGACTTGTACGCCGCATCGAGAACTTTTGTATCCTTGATGCGCAGGTATTTGCCGAGCACTTTGTAAACGAAGGCTTTGTCGGTGTGAAGAATTTTTGAAGCTTCCGCCATGGCCCGCATGAACTTGCCGATGACCGGCCCCCGTTTGGCGATGTTCGTGCGCAGTGTGACGATCTGGGTGGCGCCGTAGGGGATGCGAAGGTCAAAGCCGTTGATTACGTAACGGAACCCGCGCGACACCGCCGCCGAATCTCCCGGCGCCACCAGGCCGGCAGCATCCACGCTGCCGCCGAGCAGCGCTGCCAGCGTTTCCGGACCGCCGCCGGTCTGAATCATCTGAACTTCCTTGTTGGCGTCGATGCCGAGCCGTTTTAGCGCCTGGATTGTGACGTAATGGGTGTTGCCGCCGAACCGCCCCACGCCGATTTTCTTTCCCCTTAGATCCTCCGGGCGCTTGATGTCGGGCTTGCCGAGAATGCTGTGGGTGAGAAAGTTCTTTATGCCACCGACAAAAACCAAGTCGGTAAAGCCTTGAACAAACGCGCGCACGTTGCCGACCGCCCCGGTGACGCCGATTTCAGCGTCGCCGTTCAAAGTCGCCGCGGTGGCGACCGGCGACGACGGAATGAAAACCAAGCGAAAGTCCAGGTCGTATTTCTTGAAGAGGCCGGCTTCCTGGGCGATCCACGGCATCGACTGCGACATGACTTGCGCCGAGTGAAGGCCGATGAGCCGGTCCGCGGACACTCCGGGAGCGACGGAACCGATTAAAAATCCCAACAACCACAACACCGGCACGATCCGGCGGAGCGAAACGGGGCAATTGAGGCGCATTATTTGACTCCTTTCGTTATCGCGAAATCAGATTTTGCCTTCGGCCTTAAGCCGCTGTGTAATTCTTTCCGTCAAATCTTTCTTCGACACCTTGCCGAAAGGCGAGAGCGGGAACTCGTCGACAATTTCCAAGCGCTCGGGCAATTTGTGTTTGGCGATCTCTTCCTTCATTAGAAACGCGACGAGCTCCGGCAAGTTCAACGAACTTTCTCGGCGCAGGATCGCATAGGCGCACATGCGCTCGCCGAGCACCGGATCAGGCATCGGCACGCAGGCGACGTTTTGTACAGCGGGGTGCGCAAGGATCAGATTTTCGATTTCCTCGGCGCTGATCTTCTCGCCGCCGCGGTTGATTAAATCCTTCTTGCGCCCCTCGACGAGGTAATTTCCCGAGGGATGGCGCCGCATCAAGTCGCCGGAGCGATAGAAGCCGTCGGATGTGAACGCGCGCGCGTTGTATTCCGGTACGCCGAAATATCCGCGCAGGGTGTAGGGGCCGCGGGCCAGCAATTCGCCGATCTCTCCCGGCGGAACTTCGTTGTCGTCGTCGTCCACCAACCGCACTTCGTCGTCCCGGCTGAGCGGCCGGCCGACGGTTTCCATGCGAACGTCTTCCGGGTCGTCGAAGCGCACGAACATCAGCATCCCTTCGGCCATGCCGAAATTTTCCTGCACGGTGGCGCTCGGAATCAACGTGTTGGTGCGGCGGCGCACTTCGGGTTGGAGCCGCTGGCCGCCGCTCTGAATCACCCGCAACGACGACAGATCGAACCTTCCGATCGCCGGATCGTTGATCAAACGAATCAGCAACGCGGGCACCACGGCAATGTGCGTGACTCGATGGCGCTCGATGAGCGCAAAGATATCGTCGCTCCGCGTCGAATTCGCCAGCACCATCCTGCCGCCGTGCAGAAGATAGCCCTGCAAACCCGGACAGGCGAGCGGCAGATTGTGCGCCAGCGGCAGCACATCGAGAAAAACTTCATCCGGACCGACGCCGGTCACAGCGGCAGCGATTTTTGAATTGTAAATGTAATCGTTGTGCGTGCGCGGGATCAGCTTGGGAATCCCGGTGGTGCCGCCCGATAACTGAAAAACCGCGGGATCCTCAGGATCGATGCGAAGGTTGTTCAAAGCATCCGCCGACTGGCGGCTCGGCCGCTCGATCAATTCGCGAAGCGACAGAAAACCGTGCGGCGCGTCACCCAGGATGATCCCGAAACGCACTGCATTGTTTCCGTCGCGAATTCTTTGAACCAGCTCGCGATAGTCGAAGTTCTTCGCTCGATCCGGCGTAACGCACGCGACCGCGCCCGATAACTCGGCGAACTGGCGCATCTCCCGATAACGGTGCGTTGGCAGCGCCATGATCGGAATGCAGCCAATTTTTTGCAGCGCAAAATAGAGGGTGGCGAACTCGAGAACGTTGGGCAGTTGGACCACCACGCGGTCGAGCGGCCGAAAGCCTTTGTCGAAGAGATTCAGAGCGAGGCGTGTGGCGCACCGATTGAGCTCCGCGTAGGTGGCCGAGCGCTCGCCGTCGATGATCGCAACCCGATCGGCGTACCGGTTGAAAGCCTCGTCGAAGACATCGCGCAAAGAACGATCTTCCCAATAGCCCCTGGCGCGGTAGCGCGCGGCAAATTCCGGTGGAAATCGAACCACGCCGTCTAACATCTCCCATCCTCCCTACGCTCGGACGGTTCCAAACGTTCCAACCGTTTCAGTCGTTCCGGCGTTTTTGGAGATGCTACCATTCAGAGCCTTCAATTGGCTGTTCCATATGGTGAC
>JBLMXG010000177.1:0-7242 GCA_050257635.1 Chloroflexota bacterium | reverse complement strand
GGCCACTCAACCTTCGAACCTCACGGCAGTTGTGCTTGCAGGCGGACTTGGCACGCGCCTGCGTTCCAAAGTTGCGGATCGTCCCAAGGCGTTAGCTGAGGTTAGATCGCGCCCTTTTCTGGCTTATTTGCTGGATCAACTCGTCGCGGCCGGCTGTCGTACTGCTGTGCTGTGCACCGGATATCTTGGGGAGCAAATTTCTCGCACATTTGGGGAATCGTACGGCTCGCTGCATCTGATATATTCCAGAGAGCAGGCGCCGTTGGGAACCGGAGGCGCTCTGAGGTTAGCCTTGCCAAGTATCGCATCCGATCCAGCCCTAGTCATGAACGGAGACTCCTACTGTGATCTGGATATCCATGCTTTTTGGAAGTGGCATAACCGGCGACATGTCGCGGCAAGCATCGCGCTGGCGCGCGTCGGACAGAGCGGGCGGTACGGCCGAGTCAAAGTCGATGCTGATGCTCGCGTAACCGAGTTCGTCGAGAAGCAAAAAGGCGCGGGACCGGGATGGATCAATGCGGGTGTTTATTTGCTTAGCCAGAAAGTGATTCGGTCCATTGCAGAGGCAACCATCACCTCACTGGAAAAGGACGTTTTTCCGAGCTGGACGGGTCACGGCCTCAGCGGCTACATGAGCCTCGGCCGTTTTATCGATATCGGCACGCCGGAAGATTTTGCCGCGGCGGAAAATTTTTTTTCCGGGGCGAAGCGGCACCAATTCGTAATCCTTGACCGCGATGGCACGATTATCGAAGAGCGAGAATATCTTTCAAGTCCCGATCAGGTTACTTTGATTCCCGGTGCCGGAGCGGCGCTTCGCGAGATTCGGCAGTTGGGATTCGGTTTAGTGGTGGTCACCAACCAATCGGGTGTAGGCAGAGGATTTTTTGATGCGGAGCAGCTGGAACGTATTCACCGTCGGCTTGAACAGCTGCTCGAAAATGAAGGCGTCCGTTTGGACGGCATTTACTCTTGCCCCCATGTGCCGGATGACGGGTGCGATTGTCGCAAGCCCAGGCTGGGGCTCATGGAAAAAGCGGCGCGAGAGCTGGATTTCAACCCCCAGAATAGTATCGTGATCGGTGACAAGGCATGCGACATCGAGATGGGGCAGGCGGCCGGAGCGCTGACATTCCTCGTACGTACGGGATACGGAGCTCAGTTCGAAGATGCCGTGGCCGCGGATTTTGTGGTCGAGGATCTGTTAAGGGCGAGTCAAGCGATAGGTCGCCTTTTGGGATTGGAAAGGATGGACGCTCATGGTCATTAGCCGAACTCCATTTCGCATCTCATTTTTTGGCGGCGGTACAGACTATCCTATTTGGTATCGGGACCATGGCGGCTCGGTACTGGCAACGACTATCGACAAGTATTGCTACCTTACCTGCCGCTATCTTCCGCCTTTTTTCGAACACCGAATTCGCCTGGTTTATTCGCGAATTGAAAACTGTCAGAGCGTCGATGAAATCTCCCACCCGGCAGCTCGCGAAGTGCTGCGTTATTCGGGCATCGAGCGCGGCGTGGAGATTCATCACGACGGCGATCTGCCGGCACGCAGCGGAATGGGCTCCAGCTCCTCCTTTACCGTAGGGCTGCTCCACGCGCTTTACGCTCTTCAGGGACAGATGCCGAGCAAACGCCAGTTGGCATTGGAAAGCATTCGAATCGAGCAGGAATTAATCAGGGAAACCGTCGGCTCGCAGGATCAGGTGTTGGCCGCCTTCGGAGGTTTTAATCACGTCGTCTTCGCGCCGAGTGGGGAGATTTCCGTGCGACCGGTAACGGTATCGATCGATCGTTTAAGGGAGTTAAATTCCTACCTGATGTTATTTTATTCGGGAATCGAGCGCACCGCGTCGGATGTCGCCGAAAGCTACATCACCGACCTGAACGGGAAAAAAAGCCAACTCCGGATCATGAAAGATCTGGTAGAAGAGAGTCTCGCGATCTTGAACGGCGCTCAGGACATTCGAGCGTTCGGAACCTTGCTGAACGAGGCATGGCATGCCAAACGCGGCTTGAGCACCCAGGTATCCAATGACCATATTGATCAAATTTACGAAGCGGCGATAGCGAACGGTGCCCTCGGCGGCAAACTGCTCGGCGCGGGGGGCGGCGGCTTCATGCTCCTGTTTGTTCCGCCCGACCGGCAAGAGCGAGTGAGAGAATCTCTCAAGAAGCTTATCTACGTGCCGTTCCGCTTCGAATTCTCCGGTAGCCAAATTATCTATTTCGATCCGCGAGAGGAATATTATACCGAGGAAATGGTCCGGGCCTCCCGGGATGAGGAGTTGCCCGCCGACGGCTCGAATAGGCCGTTCGTTTGGGAGCCAGCAAAAACGGACGACACAGAGCTGTAGGATTGACTGTTTCGCTAGCGGCGGATGGCCGTCGACGAACATGGACAAAAACGCGGCAATATACATAGCCGACGACGAAGGTCTTGTGGGGAACGCCCTTCGCTGTGAACTCCAACGTGAAGGCTATACGAGGCTCTTGTCAGGAACCGGTGGACCAAGATTGACGGATTCCACGGAAGTCGATGCGTTCTTCGCCAGGACTCGACCGGCGTATGTTTTTCTCATCGGAGGAAAAACGGGCGGCATCAAGGCGAACCAAAATTACCCTGCAACCCTGATGCGAGACAACTTGTTGGTAAATTGTCACGTTATCGAGAGTGCTCGTCGATATCACGTGCAAAAGCTGCTCTATCTTGGCAGCTCTTGTGTATATCCGAAGTTTTCGCAACAACCGATGAAGGTTGAGTATCTGACGACGGGCAAGCTCGAGCCGACCAATGAGCCATACGCGTTGGCCAAGCTAGCCGGCCTGTTTTTGTGCCAAGCCTATCGCCAACAATTTGGCAGCCGTTTTATCACGGCGATCCCGGCCAACTTTTTCGGTCCAGGCGATAGTTTTGACCTTGATGATGCGCACGTGGTCGGCGCTCTTCTGCGGCGCTTGCACGAAGCTAAAATACGTGAGGAGAAGTATGTCGAGATTTGGGGCAGCGGGCTCCCGCGCCGCGAATTTATTTTCTCCGAGGATCTTGCTCGTGCCTGTCTCTTTCTGATGGACGCTTACGATGCTGCCGAGCCCCTCAATATCGGCGTCGGATACGATTGGTCCATAAAAGAAATCGCCGAAATGATTCGCGAAGTCGTTGGCTATTCCGGCGAATTACGCTTTGACCGCACAAAGCCGGACGGTATGCCCGCGAAATTGCTGGATTCGGAGGTCCTGAAGCATATGGGGTGGCAGCCGCGCACGTCGATCCGCGAAGCGCTGGCGCTCACTTATGAATGGTTCCGGCAACATGAACTGCGCGTAGAAGGAACGGGCGATGCACGAGCGGTTCTATAAGGCCCTGTATCGGATCCGACGGGTGGAAGAGGAAATTGCCACCGTCTATCCTACCGACAAAATCAAAAGTCCGGTTCATCTTTCTATCGGGCAGGAGGCGGTCTCCGTGGGCGTCTGTGCGGCGCTACTTCCCGACGACGTTGTTTTTGGGACGTACAGAAGCCACGCGTTGTATTTGGCCAAAGGCGGTGACCTGCGCAAAATGATCGCCGAGCTCTACGGAAAATTCACCGGATGCGCCAAAGGCAAGGGCGGCTCGATGCATTTGATCGATGTTAATGCCGGGGCCATGGGCGCATCGGCCGTGGTCGCCACGACCATTCCCCATGCGGCGGGTTACGCGTATGCGATGAAGCTTCAAAGAAAGCCGACCGTCGTGGTCAGCTTCTTCGGTGACGGCGCAGTTGATGAAGGCGTGTTCCACGAGACGATGAATTTTGCCGCGCTCAAAGCGTTGCCGATTGTTTTTGTCTGTGAGAATAATTTTTACGCGATCCACACGCACCAGTCGCGCCGCCAAAAGCTTGGCAACATCTGTGATAAGGCGCGGTCCTATGGTATGGCCGCCAAACAGATCCCCGACAACGATGTGTTCGAAATCTACGAGCAGGTGAGTGCGGCGGTGACGCGGTTACGCAGGGGCGTATCGGAACCGTTTTTTTTCGAATGCTTGACTTACCGCTTAAAGGAGCATGTCGGTCCCAATGAAGATTACCATCTCGGGTATCGGACGCGAGAAGAGGCGGAGCCGTGGATTCGAAACGATCCGGTGATAAAGCTAGCGGCACAGATCGAACCAACGCGGCGCGAGCAAATCGAAGCGGCGGTGAATGCCGAAATTCGCGACGCCTTTGAGTTCGCCGAGCGGAGTCCCTTTCCGCCCGCGGAAGAACTCTATACCGACGTTGTGGAGGGCTAGTGTGGCCTTGCAAAATCCATTGACCATCGACTTGGCACCCCAGGGGGACAGTCCACCTTCTTCGAATTCAAAACCGGGAAAAAGATGACTCACGCAAAGACGCAAAGCACGCCAAGTTCGGAGAATTCGGAAAATATTCTTAACTTTGCGCCTTGGCGTCTTGGCGGGATAAATTTTCATGCAGTCGTGTTGTCCAACGTTTCTGAGGTGAGTATCTAAAGTGATATGAAGCGCGAGCTTACCTACGTCGAAGCAATACGAGAGGGGACGGATCAAGAAATGGATCGAGATTCCTCGGTTCTCGTCTTCGGCTTGGACGTCGACGATCCCAAAGCGATTCAGGGCACCACGCGCGGGTTGCTGGAAAAATTTGGCCCGGAGCGCGTTTTCGGCACGCCCTTATCGGAAGACGCAATGACCGGCGTCGCGATCGGCCTTGCACTCGGTGGCTTGCGGCCGATTCACGTTCACATCCGCATGGATTTTCTCATGCTGGCGATGAACCAGCTGGTCAACATCGCCGCCAAAAGCCGCTATATGTACGGTGGCCATGTGCAGGTTCCGATGGTGGTTCGCTCGATGATCGGAAAGAGCTGGGGCCAAGGCGCACAGCACTCCCAGGGATTGTACTCCTTTTTCATGCATGTGCCGGGCTTGAAAGTCGTCGTGCCCACGACCCCCTACGACGCCAAGGGCTGCTTGATTCAAGCGATTCGCGATAACGACCCGGTGATTTACGTCGAGCATCGCATTTTACATTTTCAAAAAGGGCCAGTGCCGGAAGCGCTCTATACGTCTGTTCCCGGCAGAGCCCGCATTGCCGTGCCGGGTTCCGACGTCACTCTCGTCGGAATTTCGCACATGCAACTTGAATGTTTGCGCGCACAGCGCTACTTGGAGGCGATCGGCATTCAAGCCGAAGTCATCGATCCGATTTGGTTACAGCCGCTCGATATTGAGACGATCGCGGAATCGGCGCGCAAAACCGGCCGCCTCTGCGTCGTCGATAACGATTGGGTTAGCTGCGGCGCCGGCGCCGAGATCGTTGCGGCGGTATTAGAATGCCTGCAAGATACCTGTTCGATTCAAGTGCGACGCATGGGCTTCGCTCCGGTGACTTGTCCGCCCGCGCCGACACTTGAAAATCTGTACTATCCAAACGGCCGGTCAATCGCCGCGGCGGTGCACAAGCTTGTCACCGGCACCAAGGACGAGTGGATGCCTGAAGAGCGCGCAGATCTTCGCGAGATCGAATTCAAAGGCCCGTTTTAGATTCTATGATGGTAGTCGATTTAAACTGGCCGCTGATGCGGAACAATATTACCCCTTCCGATCTCGAGGGCGTAATCGAATTTCTCAGACAGGAAGTGCCGATTCTTACGCAATCAAGCCAGGTGAAGGCCTTCGAGCAAGAGTGGTCCCAGTGGCTGGGCGTAAAACATAGTGTGTTCGTCAATTCCGGGTCGTCGGCAAACCTATTGACCATGGTAGCTCTCCGGGAAATCTCCGGTACAGGCGAGGTCATCGTTCCCACGCTCACCTGGGTGTCGGATATCGCTTCGGTAATTCAGTGTGGCTTCACGCCGGTCTTTGTCGACATCAACCCGAAAACCTTGGGGATGGATACTCAGGAGGTGATCGAGAAAATTACGCCGCATACCAAAGCGGTATTTTTAACCCACGTCCTCGGTTACAACGCCTTGGACGAGCGTTTGTTAGCGGAGTTGGATGCGCGCAATGTGCCGCTGATCGAGGATGTATGCGAGTCGCACGGAGCGACCTTTAAGGGGCACAAACTCGGCACCTTCGGACTGGCGTCAAATTTTTCTTTCTACTACGCGCATCACATGAGTACTATCGAAGGCGGCGTCATATCGACCGATAACGCACGGTTCTACGAGATCCTCCGCATGCTACGCTCCCACGGCATGGTGCGCGAAGCCGAATCGAACGATTTGAAGCAGTCCTATGCCGATCGGCACCCAGACTTGAATCCGGATTTCATTTTCGCTTTTCCTGCTTATAACGTGCGCAGCACGGAGGTCAATGCGGTGATTGGCCGCGCCCAACTCAAACGGCTCGACGACAACAATCGGATTCGCACCGACAACCTCAAACTTTTTCTCGGCCATTTGGATAGTAACAAATACCAAACCGATTTCCTTATCGAGGGCAGTTGCAACTATGCCTTCACGTTGGTTCTGAAGCGCCCCGACTCGATTTTGCGCGATCGAGTCATGAACGCGTTGCGCCAGGCTCATGTCGAGTTTCGTCGCGGCACGTCCGGCGGCGGCAATCAACTACGTCAGCCTTATCTCAAAAAGCTGATCGGTGATCGCGAGTTTGAGAAATATCCGCATGTTGACCACGTGCACTTCTACGGCTTTTATATCGGTAATTACCCCGGGCTTGAAAAGGAAAAAATTCTTGCGCTGATCGAGCTGTTGAACGCGCTGCCAAGCGGGAATTTAAACTAAAACACGCCGGGACTGTAAGCAGTGACCAGCTTTGCCAAGGGGTTATTTTATGAGTAGAAAATTAGACTTATTGATGGTTCATCCTGGGAGCCGAAGGCAGATCTATCAGTCGTTGGGCAATACACTAGCCGCGGTGGAACCGCCGGTGTGGGCAGGTTTGATGGCGACCTTTATTCGCAATCATGGGTTTGCCGTTGATATTCTCGACGCCGAGGCCGAAGAACTCGACCCGGAGGAAACGGCCGAGCGAATCGTTGAAATCGCCCCGAGACTGACGGCGATAGTTGTCTATGGGCACCAGCCATCGGCGTCGACCCAAAACATGACCGCATCCGGAGCGATCTGCACGGCACTCAAGCGGCTGGACGCGAGCCAAAAAGTCATTCTCGTCGGCGGTCATGTGGCAGCGCTGCCGCAACGGACGCTGCGTGAAGAAGACGCCGACTTCACCTGTACGGGTGAAGGCCCCTTTACTCTTTT
>JBLMXG010000176.1:0-4582 GCA_050257635.1 Chloroflexota bacterium | reverse complement strand
CTGTTGCCTATTCAGGCCCGTTTTGTGCTAGGTTGTCTTGCTGAACAAGGAGTATTCGCTACCCTCGGCATGGACGCAATGCAAAGGAGGTTTTCATGGCCACGTTCAAAATCGAAGGCGTCACTCACTGGTCGATTCCAGTCAACAATTTAACGGAGTCGGAGGATTTCTACGGCGGGCTGCTCGGGCTCAAACCGGTCGGTCGCCTCAGCAACAACGTGATGTCCTGCTTCAATATCGGCGATCATAACATTCTCTTGTGCGAGCGGGAGAAGCCACAGGATCGAGCCAGCGTCGAAGATCGCGTGCATCACTCCTTCACGGTCAGCCCCGAAGGGTTCGTGCAGGCTTGCAAGACGCTTCACGAAAAGAAGATTCGCATCGTCGAGCTGGAATACCGCGCCAAGGGCTATTTCACCGGGCGAGAGCTCTACTTTTACGATCCTAGCGGAAACCGTCTCGAGATCCGCGACCCGAGCTGGAAGAAGGGAATGCCGGAGCCGCCCTACGAAGAGATCGTGAAGTCGTAGATCGACGACGACACGGCCTGCATAAACGAAGGTTGGAAAGGCTGGATCTTACGGTTGGTTTCTTGATCCGCCCTGTTGCCGATGGTCCGATCTTGAATTTTTGGACTTTTAACCTGTTGAACCACGGCTCATCTTCCGACGGTTGCCACTCCCCTCCCAAGCTCCAACGCCTGGAACCGGCGCTAGCCGCTTTGAAGCGTTGAACCTTTGAACGACTGAACCATTGAGCGGTAAGCTATCCGAGTAAACTTCACGCCTCGGTGTACCAGGTGGTGTGGCGCTCCACGGGCAGGCGCTTGGCCATCGTCGGTTGCTCGGAGAACCCCAGGAAAATGCACGCCACCGGCCGCTCTTTCTCTGTGAGTCCGAGCACCGGGCCGACGAAGTTCTGATCGATCCAGTCGCCCGTGCTGGGATAGCTGCCTAGGCCGCGCGCGTTCGCGGCGACCAGCAGGTTCTCGATCGCGCACCAGCAGGCCGCGTAGTTCTCCTGGTCGACGATTTTTTTATCATCGCCCACCATGGAAACGATGATCACGACCGGGGAAGAGAAACACTTGGCCCGTGCGAAGTTGAGCGCCTCTTCGCTCACCGGCTCGCCCTTTTTCTCCGCGGCCCAGCGCACGGCCGCCTGCCGGGCCGCGACCAAGCGCTCGCGTCCTTCACCGGTGAATACGTGGAACCGCCAGGGATGGGTCAATTTATGGTTGGGCGCCCAGTGGGCGGCGTCGAGCAGCTCCTCGATCCACTGCCGAGGAATCTCGGTTTGCAGGTACTCCTTCACCGAGCGGCGCGTCTTGATTGCAGTGAGCGCATCGGCGAGAGGGCGCTCCGTTGTGGTTGCCATGATCCTACCTCCTACTAATCTTGTAGCGATTGTATCTGTAGATATCTATAGAAAATTTGAAGCGCGAGCAACATCGCCAGACCGGGGAGCCGTCAATCCCCTCTCTGGATGCAGGCCGTGACAGTGATTTCCACAAGCAGCTCGGGGAAGTTCAACATCGCTTCCACGGTGGTCCTGGCGGGCTTGTTGGTCGGGAAAAACTTGGCGTACTCCTGGTTGTAAGCGGCAAGGTCCTCACGTTTGGTCAGATGCGTCAATACCGTCAGAACATTATCAAGAGAGCTCCCCGCGGTTGTCAAAATGATCTTGATGCGCTCGATGGCGTATCGAGTCTGCTCGCGAACGTCTCTGCCGGGCTCCCCGCTAATGGGGTGCCGGCCGGTCTGACCGGCGACGAACACCAGATCGCCAAAGCGCGTGGCCGGCGAGAGATTCGGATTCGCCGCAGCAAGATTCACTTTAATCACTTCTTTCTTAGGCATGGTTTCCCTCAACGCAAGTTCGGTCGCCGCCAGAGTGGTGGCGGGTCGAATCAAGCTATGTTCTTGTCAAACAGCCAACGCAATCGCTTCCGACCAGCGATCATCGAGCAGGGTAAAAGTGTTGGTGTTCATTGGTAAAATGCTTTGAACGGAGCAAAGCGATTGAACGGCTTGAACGGTTTTACTCTTACTGTTGCCGGTGCCTGATGCCGATTTCGTTTGGCGCGCAGCGTCGTTGTTCTTTATGGGCTCCCTTTCCGCTTGAAAAAGCAATCTCTAAGCTCTGAATACGTGCCTTTTACGCTATCTTAGTTTGTCGACTCAAGATGTTCATTGTGCCGGTCCGACCCAGCGCAAAAAATGGCTTATCTGTTTTAATCCCTTCGCGCACTATGGCACCATTCAAGTCAAAATTATCTGCTCTCTCGCCGTAGTTTCGTTTTGCGCCAACCAGGATAGGCAGAATACATCTTGGCTCGATAACAGCGGCACTGAGGGCTTGTAAAAATTAACTTGGAGGTTTGCGGAGCGGAGTCGGAGGTTATTTTCCCTCGTTTTTCGCTCATAGTCCGTAGAGCTTCTTCGCGTTCTCGCCGAGAATTTTCTTCGCGAACGATGCGCTGATCGTGCCGTTTTTCGCAAGGGTCTGAAACGCTTCGATGTCGTTCGAGTAATCTGCGTGGCCGTAATCGGTGCCGACGATGATGTGATCTTCGCCGACAGAGTTCGCAATGTAGGCCAGATCGTCGGTGGTTTGGCAGGCGACATAGACACGGTTGTCGGAGAGAATCGTGGCAGCATTGATGCTGCGCTCCTTGGGCCTTGCTTGGGTTAAGACATGGCCGGCATGGTTGCGTTGAAAGGCGCGTTCGGCATCGGTTCTGATCACGAGATCGTTGACAGCGTAGGGCAGCCATTGCGCTGTGGTCTCGACGAAGGACCAGCGCAGTTTGGGAAACTTGGCCGGTACGCCTTGATAGAGCAAGTTATTAAACGCGCCGACTGAGGGAAGTTTGAAGCGCGAAAAGACATCTTGACCATACTGATGGTAGTAACTGAAATCGCCTGTGCCGGCGTGAATGCAGATCGGCAAGTTTAGCCGCTCCGCTTCTTTGTACAACGGGAACAGCGACGTGTCGGATAGCAGGCGACCTTCCTCGTGGCCGCGCATGAAGACGCCGCAGGCGCCGTGTTCTTTGCCGAAATTGACTTCGTCGATGGCTTCGTTCATCGAGCGCAGCGGTGGCAACACCACCCAGCGCAAACGATTGTTGCCGAGCTTCCAGATATGGGCGAGCCAGCGGTTGTAGCCGCGATAGATCGCCAGCTCGACATCGGCGCGTGCCGTGGTCGGCCGGAGAAACAGCGTCGGATAAAGCACCTGGACGTCGATGCCGAGCGCGTCCATATGTTTCAAGCGCGCCGCGACATCCGTCATGTCGCGCGACTGCGCGGGCACGTTCAGGCCGAGGTTGGAGTTGGCCAGTACGCGGTCCTCGAAACGCCAGAACTCGATGCCGGTTTTTTCCGAGATCAGTTTTTCTGGAGCGAGATGCCGTTCTTCTTCCAACATAAACGACCAGGTCTGATCGCCTTCGATCAAATGGGCATCGGCATCAATGATCGGCATAACAACTACTGAAAAAGGCGCTGAAACTACTTCACTTCTAGTCGCAGTCAATACGAAGTGTCAATCGCAACCTGGATTCTGGCCCGCACCGGACTGACGGCGCACGTGACGGCTATATCAGCAGGGTGAAAGTTCGGCTCACCCTTAGTTCTTGCGGTGTTACTTTATCGGTTTTTGTTTCCTCAGCCGTTGTCGATCCATTGCGACATTTCTCGACAACCGTAGCACAGGTAAAGCGATTCTCGCCGGCTTCGATCAAGACAATGGGACGGAGCTGGCCGGTGCGCTGTTCCAGGGAGGTAATCGGGCGACTCTGCCGGAGAAGATTTGAACGACACTTTAACTTCAGAACGAACCAAATTCTCACACGTGAACTTAACTTCCTTAAAGTTATTCCACCATCAGCATCAAAAATACGGGCACCCGGCTTGCTCTATCCGTAAGATCGGGACACACCAAACAACCCAGTCAGGTATGTCAATGCTGTACGAAGTTCTAATCGCAGTGACGATAGCGATGGTACTACTGCCATTTAATTTTTGGTTCGCTGCGGAGCTGGTGGCCTTAGTGGGATTGGCCACTATCTTTTGGGAACTTCGAGGATATAAGTCGATTAGTTGACGCAATATCAACACGCACTTCTCGTAGCGATTGGTGCGCCAGCGCGTCGGTCATCGCCGGCCGCTGACGATCAGTTCTTCGAGGGTTACTTGCCGCTTGGCATAGCCAGGCTCGCTAGCCGAAGAAATCGCGGTAACATCTGGCATTAACGACGTTAGCTTCCTAGCAGGATACTGAAAACTAATCCTGATCCACTGGCGACTATGGTACAAGAAGACATGCATGCACCTGCTTGCGACCTGTCGGCATGGGAAACACCAGATGTGCGACCCGGAGGGGAATTTGATAGATATCCCTGCCGTCTAGGATTCATTGCAATAATAGCTTTACCGCGGGCTGCTTTGAGTTTGCGGGACTTTGCGCAGCCGATTGGATCGATCCGTGGACACAAGAAAGCGATTTAGGGGATGTTTGCTCGGACTTGCCGTCAGCGATGCGGTCGGGACGACCCTAGAATTCAAGCCGACGGGCT
>JBLMXG010000175.1:0-6063 GCA_050257635.1 Chloroflexota bacterium | reverse complement strand
GGTCGCCGATGAGCGGCCGACGCGACATTGAGATACGCCTGGGCAGCCTCAACGAAATCAAAGAGATCATGAACGCGATGAAAAATCTCTCTTTGATGGAGGTGCACAAGCTTACCCGATTTCTCGAAACCCAGCGGCGAGTTATCGACACTATTGAAGCTGCCTCTGCCGATTTTCTCCAGTTTTATCAGGCGTTGTTTCCGGGCGTGGAGACTTTTCGCGACCGTTACTTGCTGGTCGGAAGCGAACGAGGTTTTTGCGGCGACTTCAACGAAGCGGTGATCAGAGCTTTTGAAATTCATGGCTCCGCTGCTCCACAAAAATCCATCGTTGTCGTCGGCACCAAGCTCGCAGCCAAGCTGGTCGACGACCCGCGGCTATGCGCCGCGATCGAAGGAGCCAGCGTGGTAGAAGAATTGGATGCGGTGCTGGTTAAATTGATGCAGGCTTTGACCGGGCCCACCATCCCGGGGGCATCGGAAGGCCCGCTGCGATTAACGGTATTACACCATCGGCCGGACGAAGAACCGATCGTTGTTACGGTCCTGCAGCCGCTGCAGGTTGCTTCGGCCAAATCCAAGCGATACTCCCATGCGCCGTTGCTCTATTTGCAGCCGCAATGGTTTCTGACCGGGTTGGTCGAACAGTACTTGTTCGCGGCGCTACATGGTCTGCTTTACGGCTCGCTGATGGCCGAGAACCAGCTCCGCATGCAGCATATGGATTCGGCAGTGCGCCGGTTGGAGAAACTTTCCGCCGATCTCCTGCGTAAACGAAATATCCTGCGCCAGGAAGAAATCACCGAAGAAATCGAAGTGATTATGTTGAGCGTGAAGGCGCTGGAGTAGCCGACGCGATCACGGAGCCTGGCTGTCTCCGTCCTCATGCTCATCGAAAATTTATCAGCGGCGATATCCCATACCCCGTCCCATCCTGCCACCCATCATTCCGCCCATTCTTAGCGCCATCCACCCTTGCTGTTCCTCGCCAAGAACCCGATTCGGATCGACACGATGATCCCGGGGAACCAACGACTCTAGGTAATAGACCAGTGCCCATATTTCCTTGTCGCTTAACGAACCGGCATAGGAAGGCATCGGCGTGCCGGACAGGCCAGTCATAAGCGTAAGATAGGTTTCCTTGATATCCGATCCCCGTTTGAGCGGCCGCCATGTCAGATCCGAGGGCCAGATCGGCCAGCCCCAGCCGTCTTTTAATCCTGAGGATGACGGACCGTCGCCGCGGCCTTTCCCGCCGTGGCAACCGTCACAGCCCGCTTCTTTATAAAGCCGCCTGCCTTGAGCCAAAATTTCCTCCGTTTTCGGCGGCGCAGGCGCGACCGTAACCGACTTCTGCGGCTGTTCCCGCGCAAAGCGCGGGGAAAACTTCTTGAGGTACTGCACCACTGCCGCACGATCGGACCTCGCAAGGTCGCCCCGTCCGATCATCCCGGTCCAGCGAAGTCCCCGTGTAACGGTGCGCAGCAGATCATCATCGGTAGGTAATGAATCTGAAGGTGTGGAGCGGAATTTGAAGATGCCGGTCGTAAAGTCGCGCGGACGGATCAGGAACATGGAAGCCGCAGGACCGTAGCCGTCTCCTCGCACACCATGGCACACCGCGCAATTCGCTTGGTAAACCACTTGTCCGCGAAACAGGATCCGCTGCGACGAGGGATTGGCTGTGTCAGCCGCTTCGGCGGGCGCGGATCCCGATCGGGAGCCGAAGCAGGCCAAGAGAACAGCGAACACGACCGCGGTAACTTTCATGCTCGATTCTGCTGGCGACATCTAGAGTGAGCCGTCGCCGCCTCCATCGCCGGAGGTTCCGGTTAAGATTCCAAGTCCTTGCGCTTTTCTTCGAATTCGGCTTTTTGAATCTCCCCTCTCGCGTAGCGCCGCTTGAGAATTTCCAAGGCGTCTTCGGAAGACTTCGATCGCGCATGGGGCGACAGATAGCGCACGAGCAGAACGATTCCAGCGATCGCCAAGGCGATAAATATCAGCATAAAGAAAAACATAAATATCCCCCAGCCGCCGCCCATCATATTGTAGTGCCAACCCCAAGGCCCCTGGTAACCCGGATAGCCGGGCTGCCATTGAACGAGTATTTGTCCAAACCCCCTTAAAGCATCCATCTTCATCACCTCGCTTGCGAAGCTCATTTCTAACGCCCGCGATCCGAAAACCCTCAGAAAATCCCCGCCTGAGAAACAACATTTAAAGCCAAGCGGAGATTTCCATCGACTCGCTCATGCCGTTCACTTGGTCTTCGCCGGCGGCTTTTTTTCCAAGCTGTAACCCGGGAGGTGGCGCCTTATATATTCTTCGACGAAAGCTTTTCTCCTCGCTTCGCGCTGTTCCGGCGTCAGTCTCGGATACGGTTGTCCTTCGCCTGGTCCATAGCCGTAACCCGGCCCCCATCCATAACCGGGTCCATACATCATCCCGGGTCCCATGCCGTAACCTCCTTGCCAGCCGGGGCCCATCATCCAAGGCCCCATGCCGTAACCGCCACCCCAACCCGGACCCATCATCCAGGGTCCCATCCCGTAACCGTAGCCGGGTCCATATTCTTCTCCCGGTCCATACCCGTAGCCCGGCCCGGGCCGGGCGCCCTGCTCGCTGGGTGCGGAAGACTGAGCAAAAACCGGTGCTGCGACAATCATGAAGAACGATACCGTTAACAACGCCAAAACTTTCCTTTGCATTTTGTCTCCTCCTTATCCGTTTTTTTTCCTGACAGCACAGACAGTCGTTCCTCTGTGACGCTGGCTGGAGAATCACCACGTGAGCGTTGCCGCGTCCATTACGGGCAGACTTTCACTTGTTTTTCTTCTCCGATTTCTTTTGCAGCTCATAGTCCGGCAGATTTTGCCGGATATAATCATCGACGAAAGCTTTGGCTCGGGCTTTCTGTTCTTCAGGAGTAAGATTCGGAGAGGATCGGCCTCCTTCCCGACCAGGGCCGTAGCCGGGACCATAACCGGGACCATACCCCTGACCGCCACCCATGCCTCCTTGCCCCATGCCAGAGCGCGGTCCCATCATACCGCCGCCCATTTGGGCCAATGCGGGCGACGATAGTACGGCAAAAAATAATATCGCCGGAATAGCGAGCGCTTTCCGTTTCATCGCGCTTTTTCCTCCTAGATTTGTGAGAGATACTCTTATGGACAGCAAAGCCGGTGCCACCGCTTTTCCACTATTTTTTTCAGCTGCTGCAGTAAACAATTCGCCCCGGTGACAAAATGTCCGAGGCTGATTGCCACAATTGCAAACGATGCCGCTTCTGGAACTCAACGACCTCCCAATGCCGATGCCTCGCACTATAACCTTACCTTGCTAAGTCTCAGCGCATTGGTGATGACCGAGACGGAACTGAACGTCATAGCCGCGCTCGCGATGATCGGGCTCAGCAACAATCCGAAAAACGGATAGAGCGCACCGGCCGCGATCGGGATGCCGAGGACATTGTAGACGAACGCAAAAAACAGATTCTGGCGAATATTGCGCATGGTCGCATGGCTGAGCCGGCGCGCGTTGGCGATGCCTCTAAGATCGCCCTTGACGAGCGTCACCCCGGCGCTCTCCATCGCGACATCGGTGCCCGTCCCCATGGCGATGCCGACATGAGCCTGGGCCAGAGCCGGAGCGTCATTGATTCCGTCACCCGCCATCGCGACCATTCGACCATCGTCCTGGAGACGCTTGACCACTGCGCCCTTTTGCTCGGGCAACACTTCGGCTTGAACCTGATCGATCCCAAGCTTGCCGGCCACCGCTTCCGCCGTCGTGCGATTGTCGCCGGTGAGCATCACGATCTTGACTCCTTCGGCGTGCAGCAGCGCGATCGCTTCGGGAGTCGACTTCTTGATCGGATCGGCCACACCCACCAGGCCGACGATTTCGCGTCCTACTACGATCGACATCACAGTCTGGCCGTCCTGCCGCAGCGCTTCGGCCCGGCTCGACAACTCCGACACGTGCACGCCGAGGTCGTCCAGCAGCTTCTGATTTCCCAGCGCGACATCTTTCCCGTCGACCGCGCCCATGACACCTTTGCCTGTGACCGAGCGAAAATCGCTCGCCTCAGTGAGTGCGACGCCGCGCTCGCGGGCGCCGTCGATGATCGCCGCGGCGAGCGGATGCTCGCTGCCGCGCTCCAGGCTCGCCGCCACGCGGAGAATCTCCGCTTCGTTGTTGCCGCTCGCTGGCAGCACCGACACGAGCCGGGGCTTGCCCTCTGTAAGCGTGCCGGTTTTATCGACCACGAGCGTGTCGATCTTTTCCATCACCTCCAGCGCTTCGGCATTCTTGATGAGCACGCCGGCACTCGCACCTCGTCCGGTGCCGACCATGATCGACATCGGCGTCGCCAAGCCAAGCGCGCACGGGCAGGCGATGATTAACACCGCCACAGCGTTAACAAGGGCGTGGGCCAGGCGCGGCGCCGGTCCAATCCATCCCCAGATCACGAACGTCACAATCGCCACCATGACAACGACGGGCACAAAGTAGCCGGCAACGATGTCCGCCAACTTTTGGATCGGCGCTCGGCTGCGCTGGGCTTCGCTCACCATGCGAACAATTTGCGCGAGTAGCGTCTCGCTGCCCACGCGATCGGCGCGCATGGTGAAGCTCCCGGTGCCGTTGACGGTTCCGCCGGTAACCCGGCTGTCTTTGACCTTCTCGACCGGAATCGGCTCGCCCGTGATCATCGACTCGTCGACCGAAGTCGCACCGTCGATGACGATCCCGTCCACGGGAACTTTTTCTCCGGGACGGACCCGCAAGCGATCACCGGGCTGAACACGGTCCAATGGGATGTCATCTTCGCCGCCATCGTCCCGCAGCAGCCGCGCGGTCTTGGGCGCAAGACCCAAGAGCGCCCTGATGGCGCTGCTGGTTCGGCTGCGCGCGCGCAGCTCGAGCACCTGACCGAGCAACACCAGCGTGGTAATCACCGCCGCGGCGTCGAAGTAAACCGCCACCTCCCCTTCCGAGCCACGAAACGAGTCGGGGAAGAGATCAGGAAACAGCACGGCAAAAATGCTGTACACGTAAGCCGTGCCGACGCCGATGGCGATCAGCGTGAACATGTTGAGGCTGCGGTTGACGATCGACGCCCAGCCGCGCTGGAAGAACGGCCAGCCGCCCCAAAGAACGACGGGCGTGGCAAAAGCCAATTGAAACCAGTTGAGAAAATGCGGCGAAAACCAGCCGTGGACCGGTTGGCCGGGAAGAAATTCGGTCAGCGCAAACAAAAGCAGCGGCGCGCTGAGAACGGCGCTGATCCAGAACCGCCGCGTCATATCGACGAGCTCGGGATTCCTTTCTTCCTCTAACGTGACAGTTCGCGGCTCCAACGCCATACCGCAGATCGGACAAGAACCCGGATCCGGCCGCACGATCTCCGGATGCATCGGGCAGACGTATTCGGTTTTCGCCGCAGGCGCTGCGGGTTCCTCCGGCTCGAGCGCCATACCGCATTTGGGGCAAGGTCCGGGCTTATTTTCGCGAACTTCTGGGTCCATTGGACAGATATAAGTGGTTGCCGTGCCTCTGTTGGCCTCTTCTGTTCCGGTGCCCGTCTTCCTTTCGTCCCGTGACGTTGGCAAAAACTTCGCCGGGTCCGTTTTGAATCGTTCCAAACAATGCACGCTGCAGAAATAAAAAGTTTGTCCCTGATACTCGTGCTTGCCCGCAGCGCTGTCCGGATCGACTTCCATGCCGCAAATCGGATCGATCATCAAGTATTACCTCTCAATTTGATGGGAGTAACTTTCGTCGAGCAGTTCATAATACCGTATTTCGTCCACCAGGTTATTTATTCGTAAACAAATTTCCAGTTTTTCGTTCCGCCGCCGGCGCCCGAACATCCGCGGTGAGTAATATATCTACCTCGGTGTTCTCCGGATCATTGGAGGCAATGTAAACATGACGCTCGATCGGACCTTTGTCCGGATGGGCTCCCGAGTTGTAACGAACGAAAAGTTTGCCTTCACTCCCCGAGGAAATATTCTTCGGGTTTACTTCTGCCGAGGTGCAGCCACACGAAGTC
>JBLMXG010000174.1:0-36449 GCA_050257635.1 Chloroflexota bacterium | reverse complement strand
TGTAAGAGCTCTTTAGCTTGTCGGGTTATCAGGGCTTGCAGTGATGTTAAATCGGTCATCGTGCTCATTCGTCGGCAGATGTTAAGCACCGCCCTAAGCTTTTCGACATGCTGTTTGTCGGAGATGGTGATTGAAGCTTGGCTGTAGTCGGAATTCATCAATGTCACCCGTCTTTGCCTAACATAATCAACAAAAAAGTGTCAACAAAAGTGGCCTTTCTGTTAATGCAGTTTACATGTTTGCGGTGGTTTTGGGCGAAACATGTGAATGAGTTTGGTGCCTGATAGTTTTGGAGCAGTGAATTTCCAGACCGAAGATGTCACGTGAGACGGCCGCTCCCAATCAGTTTGCCCCACTGGCAAGAGCTCACCATGCTGCAGCGAGGAGAAAGCCGCATGGCTTGCGATGCGAATCCTAAAATCTAAAACACGCGCGCAGGATTAGCGGCCTGAGCAGAAAATTTTTCCGTTCACGTCAATTGAGATCGTGAGTCTATTGACCGACAATCCACTCGCGAGCGCCTAAGCAAGTTAATTCCAACTTCGTTTTAGACATTATAACAGAAAGCGGCAACTGGTCGCGCTTACTTCCAAGCGAAAGTTTCGTTGCGCAAAATTGCGCTCGGTTACAAGATTGTATTAAGCGCTGCGAATTG
Organism: Chloroflexota bacterium; assembly: GCA_050257635.1. GTDB lineage: Bacteria > Desulfobacterota > Binatia > UBA9968 > UBA9968 > DP-20. Next base: position 35,794 of record JBLMXG010000174.1, on the reverse strand, counting down.
TTTCCATTTCACTTCGTGTAGCGCGGTTAAATCTGCAGGGCTCTGTAGACAACGACAAACTCTGGCCGGAGTTTAGCTGCTGTGTCACAAGGAGCCAGCTTCAGACCGCTCATCCCTTTTCTGGCATATCGGTTGCTTCGTTCCAAGGTCGTCGAATTGTGAGCCATCACGTTGATCTGCCTTTGAGACATTGACACGGTGTGGCTCTGGATGCGGGACGCGCGCGTTGGCGCCGTGGGCAGACAACCAAGAGAATATTAAAACGTTTGTTGGCTATGATTTGCAGCCGGTTCAAATAGAAATCGATTTCGAAACATGGAATTCGAGCTCTCATGCACGGTTATGGTTGTTGATCGGAGCAGCGCGTCCTGCGGCGCCCGGCATTCCCAGCCGCTTTACGAAATGCTCGGACAGCGCGGGCTTTTCAGCAATCTTCTCGACGCCGGCCAGAACCTCGCGCCGACATTGATATCGCCGCCTCCAGAGATCATTATTCTTCGAGTCACAGTGGTAGCGGAGGGTCGCGAGCTCATTGCGCAATGCCGCTCTCGTTGGCACGATGCGTCGATTGTTTTGATTCTCTGTCGACGCGTTGGCTCAGCCGGCAAGGATCTACAGTCCCTCGTCGAGCTATCGGATGATTTCCTCTTTTGTTCAGCTATTGAGCCAGAGCTCGCGTTAAGAGGCGCACGGTTGTTGGGTTGTCGACGCTCTAAATCGGCTCATGACCAGGAAGAATTGCACGAGCGTCTACGCGGATTGCCGCTGGTTGGCGGCAGCCCGGTATTTATCGACGCATTGCATAAAGCGGCAAATTTTGCGCGCAACGATGCCACCGTACTGATCACCGGAGAAACGGGCAGCGGCAAGGAGTTGTTCGCCCGGGCTATTCATTACCAGGGGCCGAGGCATGCCCAGCCTTTCGTTCCCGTAAATTGCGGCGCGCTGCCCGACCATCTCTTTGAAAACGAACTGTTCGGTCATGTCAAAGGCGCCTTTACAGATGCGAGATGGGCGGAGAAGGGGCTGATTGCCGAAGCCGAAGGCGGAACGCTGTTTCTCGATGAGATCGACAGCCTGAGCTTGGCGGCGCAGGTCAAACTCTTGCGTTTCCTCCAGAACGGCGAATACCGTCCTCTGGGCTCAGCGCGTGCGCTCATGGCCAATGTGCGCGTGATCGCGGCGACCAACGCCGATCTTAAAAGCCAGGTTGAGCTAAAACGCTTTCGCGAGGATTTGTTCTACCGTTTGAATGTTCTGTCCGTCGCTGTGCCTCCGTTGCGCGCGCGGGGCGACGATGTGATTCCTTTAGCCGAACATTTTCTACGGCGTTATAGCGGTGGTCAAAGCAGCGGTTGTCCTAGCCTTTCAGAAATGGCGAATCGTAAGCTGATCGCTTACTCCTGGCCCGGAAACGTGCGTGAGCTTGAAGGGGTGATTCAAAGCGCGGTCCTTTTGAAGCCTTCAGGGGTTTTGCACGCGGCCGATATCGCCCTGCCCGAAGGAAAATCTAAAGAAATGCTACGCCATGAATCCTTGCGCCGGGCTAAATCTTTCGTAATCGGCGAGTTCGAGCGCGGCTACGTCGCGAATTTACTTGCCCAACATCAGGGAAACATCACGCGCGCCGCAAAAGCAGCGGGCAAAGACCGGCGCACGCTCCAGCGACTCGTTAGAAAGTATTCGCTCGATCGAGAGTCTTTTAAGTATTAGCACTTGAAACTGCCGCGGTGCGGGCGCCGCGCTCCGCGGCAAATTTGCCGCAGCACTAAATCAGCCAGTTAATGTCAAATTGCTGTCTGTGGTCACTCCCGCACTGCGGCATCGGAGCCGCAGTGGCCCGCCTCTAAACAAACGAGTCCTGTAAAATTCGATAGCTACTGGCACGCTGCTTTTGGCCTGTGGTTTGCTGCCACCGATGTGAGTGACGAACTCGTTGTGCCGGCCGAAGCAGCCTGATCACGACGTTCAACGGGAAGCAGATTTGGCCCGTAGCCTGTTAGCCTACTGTGTCGAGCACCCTGACGCCAAAGACACGGTCGAAGGCATTCAGCGCTGGTGGTTTACCACCGGGCAAACGAGTTGGGGTGTCGACGAAGTTCGCAACGCGTTGGAGTCGTTGACTGCGCGCAAGTGGCTAACCCGACGGACGGTGCGGCAAGCCGAAGAAATCTACGGCGTGAACAAAGAAAAGTTGGACGAAATTAAAAGTTTTCTGCGTTTCTTGAAGGTCGATCCAAAATAGGTGTCCGCAAGGATCGGTTCAACGCAAGCAAAAACAAGGAGGGCGATTCATGCCAGCGACCCTGAGCTATCCCGGCGTATATATCGAAGAGGTGCCGAGCGGCGTGCGCACCATTACCGGCGTGCCCACATCGATCACGGCCTTCGTGGGGCGAGCGTGGAAAGGCGTGTTGGATGAGCCGGTCAAGATCAACAGCGCAGCGGACTACGAACGAATTTTCGGCGGGTTGTGGCGGGCCAGCATGATGAGCTACGCGGTGCGCCAGTTTTTCACTAACGGTGGCAGCCAGGCATTGGTCGTTCGGGTCGCCGCTCGTTCCGGCGGCGATGCCGCCGCGCCGGCTGAGATCGATCTTGGCGGTGGCAATGTATTGCACGCTTCGAGTCCCGGCACATGGGGACGTAATCTGGTCGCGACTGTTGATCATCACACCAAGGATGAGACGAGCGTCAATCCGCCCCCCGACACCAACTTGTTTAATCTCACGATCTTCGACGATCCCGCGAAAGTCCTCGACAGTGCCAAGCGCGGCGGCAGCGGCACGCGCGAAACCTTTCTCAACGTGTCGCGGGATTCGAACAGCGCCCGTTATGTCGGCAAGATTTTAGAAGAGCAGTCGAGCCTGGTTCGCCTGGTATCCGCCGGCAATGCCCGGCCTGCGGCAGCGACGGTCCCGGCGACTGCCGCCAGCGGCAACGACGGCGTGACCGCGACGACTCAGGCCGCGGCGGCCGCGGAGGTCGAGGGCAGCGAGACCGCCAAAACGGGAATCTATGCGCTGCTCAAGTCCGATATTTTTAACCTGCTGTGTATTTCGCCGCTCACCATCGTGACCGCGCCGAGCACGGTGCCCAATACCGTCGTGGACGTGCCGATCACCGGCACGCTCGAAAAGGCCGCCAAGCTGTGCGAAGACCGCCGCGCTCTATTGATCGTCGACGCGCCGCGCAGCTGGACGCTGGACTCTTCCAGCGCCAACTATCCAGCCAAAAAGATCGGCGATTTCAGCGGCATCGTGCGCAAAAACGCCGCGCTCTATTTCCCCACGGTGCGGATTCCCGATCCGTTGCAGGACGGCAGTCTGGATGACTTCGCGCCCTGCGGGATCGTCGCCGGGGTAATGAGCCGGACGGATGCAGAACGGGGCGTTTGGAAGGCGCCGGCTGGCATCGAGGCGAACTTGCGCGGCGTGGTCGGCACATCGGTCGCAGGAACCGCGATCGCGATGAACGACAAGGAGAACGGGGACTTTAACCCGCTCGGCATCAATTGCCTGCGCAGCTTTCCCAATGTTGGCCACGTCGTCTGGGGCGCGCGCACGTTGGAAGGCGCAGACGTGCTGGTGTCGCAATGGAAGTACATCCCGGTGCGGCGGACCGCTTTATACCTCGAAGAAAGTCTCTATCGCGGCACCCAGTGGGTCGTGTTCGAGCCCAACGATGAGCCGCTGTGGGCGCAGATTCGCCTCAACATCGGCGCCTTCATGCACAACCTGTTTCGCCAAGGGGCATTTCAAGGCAAGACGCCGCAGGAGGCGTACTTCGTCAAATGCGATCGCGAGACCACGACCCAGGACGATATCAATCGCGGCGTGGTCAACATCGTCGTCGGCTTTGCGCCGCTCAAGCCGGCAGAATTCGTGGTCATCAAGATTCAACAGATCGCCGGACAAATCGAGGCGTAGCGGGGTTTTTGCGATTCCGGCGAAAGGATCGCAGGTACGACGGCACAACGGCACACAGGAGAGAATCATGGCTCAATTCAGCGTCAATGCGCAGCGTTTCGATCCGTACAAAAATTTCAAATTCCGCGTCAAGTGGGACGGCAAATACGTCGCCGGCGTCAGCAAGGTAGGAGCGCTGAAGCGCACCACGGAAGTCGTCGAGCACCGCGAGGGCGGCGATCCGAGCACTGGGCGTAAATCGCCAGGACGAACAAAATACGAAGCGATTACCTTGGAGCGCGGCGTGACCCATGACAAGGAGTTCGAGAACTGGGCGAACAAAGTCTGGAACTTCGGCGCGGGATTGGGAGCCGAGGTATCGCTCAAAGATTTTCGCAAGGACATAATCATCGAAATGTACAACGAGGCCGGACAGCTGGTGATCGCGTACAAAGTTTTTCGTTGCTGGGTTTCGGAATTTCAAGCCCAACCCGATCTCGACGCCAACGCGAACGCCATCGCCATCCAGTCGATCAAACTGGAGAACGAAGGCTGGGTGCGCGACAACGAGGTCCAGGAGCCGACCGAGCCCAGCTTTAGCGCTGCCGGATAAATACGATGCATGTGCCTACGGCTGCCGAGTTGATCGGCGCGTGGGAGCGAGGGGCGGCTCAACATTGGGTAGGGCGGGGGCTGACCCTGCTGTCCGCGGCCTATCCGGAAAAAAATATTGGCCAACTCGAAGCGCTCACTGTCGCCGAGCGCGATCGCGCCTTGCTGGAGCTGCGCGCGCGCTTGTTCGGCGCCGCGCTGACCTGCTACGCCGAGTGTCCTCAATGCCAAGCCCGGCTGGAATTTACAGTCGACGTTCGCGAGCTACTTCCGGTGGGAGCAGCGGCGAAAGTGCGCGCGCACGATCTTGTCTGGCAGGATCTACGCCTGCGCTTTTGCGCGCTCGACAGCGAGGATTTGGCGGCGCTGATCGGTTGTGAACGGATTGCCGCGGCGCGCCGGACGCTTTTGGAAAGGTGTTTGCTGGAAGCGAGCCGTGGCGATCAGCCGGTATCGTTGGATGATATACCGCCGGAAGCCGTCAATGAGATTTCCGTGACGCTGGCGCAGGCGGAAAGCGAGGCGGATATCTCGTTGGCGCTCGAATGCGTTTCGTGCGCCCATCGCTGGAACTTGGTTTTCGATATCGTGTCGTTTCTCTGGGCGGAAATCAGCGCCGTCGCCAAGCGCTCTCTGAACGAAGTGCACACCCTGGCGTGGGCCTATGGCTGGCGCGAAGCCGACATTCTGGCGATGAGCCCGGCGCGCCGGCAGTTCTATCTCGATCGGGTGGCAAATGGCTGATTTTTTTTCGCGCCTTGCCGAACGAACACTGGGAACGGCGCCGGTAATACGACCGAATTTGCCGTCGGTGTTTAGTCCGGTGCCCGCGCTCGATGTTTCCGCCGAATTCGTTTCGGCGCCTCCGGCGCACGCGCCAGGGTACGCCTTGGCGCAAAATGACAGGCGAGACGGCATCGGCGGTCCGGCGATTTCCAGTAGATCCTCTCGGTCGCTCAGGCCGGAGCAGAAGTCGATGGAAACTTCATTCCGGCAGCCGATGGTTTTTCCTCCGGCCGTCGAGCCGGTGCCAGACGCCACCGAATGGTCGCCCGAGGAATTCGAATCTACCGCCGCTTCTGCCAATTCGGAATCGCCGCGCCAGCGTAATTTCGACCGCGACACGAATAATGATCACACGATATCAGCACTAGAACGGGAATCGCACGACGCGATTGCCGAGCGAATCGTCACCCAGCCGGCGCGCGCGGTATTTTCGAGCTCCGAGTCATTCGCGCCGGAACGATCGCAGTCAACGTCGACCGTGCAAGTCAGCATCGGCAGGGTCGAGGTGCGCGCGGTGATGCCGGCCGCAGCGACGCCACGCCGAGTCGAACGGAGCACACCGCCGCTACTGTCCCTCGATCAGTACCTGCGCGAGCGCAACGAGGGCAAGCGATGAGCAATTACCTGGCGATCGCGACAGTGACCGGAACCTTGCAGCATGTGCTGTCGAGCGCAGCGGCCGTGGTGCCGGGCGCGAAAGTCAGCACCACTCGGCCCGATGGAGGGGCGGCCGCAGCAAAGGATCCGGCGATCAATATATTTCTCTATCAGGTGATGCCCAACCCGGCATATCGCAATGTCGATCTGCCCACCCGCCGCGCCAACGGCCAGCTCGTGCAGCGGCCGCAAGCAGCGCTTATCCTGCATTATCTGTTGAGCTTTTACGGTGACGACAACAATCTTGAGCCGCAACGCTTGCTCGGCGCGGCGGTGCGCCATTTGCATGCCCAGCCGCTATTGACCCAGCAAAGCATCGTCCAAACCTTGGCCAATCCCCCCTACGACACGCTGCTCGCGACTTCTAATCTCGCCGATCAAGTCGACCTGGTGCGCTTCACACCGCTCGGCCTCTCGTTGGAAGAGCTGTCCAAGGTCTGGTCGATATTTTTTCAGTCGCCCTATGTGCTTTCCGTGGCTTATCAGGGGAGTGCCGTCTTGATCGAAACCGACGACGTGGCGCAAGCGGCGCTGCCCGTGCAAGCGCGTAATCTCTACGTGTTACCTCTGCGCCAGCCGCTTATCGACCGGGTGATCTCCACGGCGGGGGAATCTGCGCCGATCTTCGCGGCGAGCACGCTGCAGGTTGACGGCAAGCAGCTCCAAGGCGACGTAACGCTGGTCCTACTCGGCGGCATCGAGCGCGTGCCGTTATCTGTTGGCGAAAAGCAAATGACTCTCGCAGTTCCGGCCGATCTACAGGCGGGCGCGCACGGGCTCCAGGTCATTCACAAGCTGTTATTGGGCAGCCCGCCGCCGGGCACGCCGCACCGCGGTTTCGAGTCCAACGTCGCTACGTTTATTTTGCGGCCGCAGATCACGCTGCCGATCGTCAAAACCACCGTGCCCGACCCGCAGGGCGGCCCGCCCCTTCCGGCTTTGCAGTTGAGCATGGATGTCACAGTCGGCAAAAGCCAGCGGGTCGCGCTGCTGCTCAATTCCACCGCCGCGGTCAATCCCCCGGCCCATAGTTTTCCAGCGCCGCCCCGCAGCACCGACGCGGCGTCAATTACCGTCGCAATTCCTGGAGTTGCCGCGGGCGGATATTTTGTCCGCCTGCAGATCGATGGAGCTGAAAGCCCGCTGGATCTCGATCCGGCAAGTTCCGGTTTCGGCCCCACGGTGAATTTGCCATGAGCTCGACGAACGCAATGTCTTGGCATGAGCTCAATCAGGGGTACTTGATGCGCGAGCTCGGCTTGGTGCGCCGGGCCTTGGAGCGCTGTGTCGGAGCGCCGTCTGGAGCAACAAGCGAACCCAATGAGCCGTCCACGGTGACGCCGAGCGTGCCGGACATCGATCCGCCGCCGGCGCTGGAAAGACTCTGCCGGGTTTTTGAGTTATCGCGTTTCGAACGAGCGATTTTGCTGCTGTGCGCCGGGATGGAGATTGATGCAAGCTTTGCCCGGATGATCGCGGCGGCGCAGGGCGATTCCCGCCAAGCGTTTCCAACCTTCAGTTTAGCGCTCGCCGCGCTCGGCGAGCCTCACTGGAGCGCGCTTTCGCCGGCAGGTTCGTTGCGGCGCTGGCGTTTGATCGAAGTCAACGCCGCGGAAAGTTTGACCGCCGGCCGCATGCGCATCGACGAGCGGGTGCTCCATTATCTCGTCGGTGTATCGCATCTCGACGATCGTCTGAGCGGTTTGTTGGAGTGGGTCGCGGCCCCCGACGAGTTGCCGCCATCGCATCGCGCTGATGCGCAGACGATCGAACGGGTCTGGTCCTCGGCGGCGGCGACAATGACCTTGCCGCTGATCCAGTTGTGCGGTGACGAATCCCAGAGCCAACGGGACGTTGCGGCCACCGCGTGCGCTCGGCTCGGTTTGGATTTATACGCGATCAGCGCCCATGCGCTGCCGATCCACCCGGCGGAGCTCGACGCTTTTTTGCGGCTTTGGCAACGCGAGGCGGTGTTAAGCGGCTGCGCCTTGCTCCTGGAGTGCGGCGACATCGAAGCGAGCGACGTTTCGCGCCAGGGCGCGATCGCACGCCTGTCCGAAGGTCTTCGCGGCGCGCTGATCTTGAGCGGACGCCCGCGGCGGCGCTCAACGCGGGTCATGCTGACCCTCGACATCGGCAAACCGACGGCGGAAGAGCAGCGGATGACGTGGGAAAATTTTCTCGGCGAATCGGCGGCGCAGCTCAATGGCTGTTTGGGCATGCTCAGCGCGCAGTTCAACTTCGATGCCGGCGCCATCCGCGCCGCCTGCACTGAAGCGACGCACGCGGACAATGAGCCGACGCAATTGGCTTCGGCGTTGTGGCAGGCCTGTCGGACCCAAGCGCGGCCGCAGCTCGACTCACTGGCGCAGCGCGTCGCGCCGACGGCCACGTGGGACGATCTGGTGTTGCCGAGCGCGCAAAAGCAAGTGCTGCGCGAAATTGCGATTCACGTGCGTCAACGCGGCAAAGTTTACGAAGAATGGGGCTTCGCCGCGGCGAGCGCGCGCTGTCTCGGCATCAGCGCCTTGTTCGCGGGACCGAGCGGAACCGGGAAAACCATGGCGGGCGAGGTCCTCGCCAACGAGCTGCAGCTCGATCTTTACCGCATCGATTTGAGCCAAGTCGTCAACAAATACATCGGCGAGACGGAAAAAAATCTGCGACGGGTGTTCGATGCCGCCGACGCCGGCGGCGCGATCCTGCTTTTCGACGAGGCCGACGCCTTGTTCGGCAAGCGCAGCGAGGTCAAAGACAGCCACGACCGCTATGCCAACATTGAAGTCAGCTATCTCTTGCAGCGAATGGAAGCCTATCGCGGCCTGGCGATCCTCACGACCAATTTGAAAAGCGCTCTGGACACGGCATTTCTGCGCCGGCTTCGCTTCGTCGTGCAGTTTTCGTTTCCCGATGCGGCGCAGCGCGCGGAGATCTGGCGGCGCGTATTTCCGCCGCAGACGCCGACCGAAGCTTTGGACTTCGGCCAACTCGCGCGGCTCGCGGTGAGCGGCGGCGCTATTCGCAACATCGCCTTGAGCGCGGCGTTTCTCGCCGCTGAGGCCGGCGAAGCGGTGGGCATGCGTCATTTGCTGCAAGCCGCTAAACACGAATGCCAGAAGCTCGAGCGGCCGCTCAATGAAGCGGAGATCGGAGGCTGGCGGTGAAGGCTCAACGATCAATTCCCAACTTGCATCCTCCTGTTTCACTGCACATCGAGAAACTGGTGCTGCACGGCCTTGCGCCCGGCGACCGCTATCGCATCGGCGAAGCAATGCAACGGGAATTGGAACGGTTGATTTCGATGCAAGGGCTAGCGCCATTGCTGGCGCGGGGAGGCGAGATAGCACGGCTGGATGGTGGGGTATTTCAGGTAGCCCCGAGCGCTAAAGCCGATGCGATCGGGTCGCAGATCGCGCAGGCGGTCTACGGAGGCCTCATCCGATGAGCACCCGATTGCTAACCTGGACGAAACCGTCAACCCCGCTCCCCTCTTTCACGCCTGTGAGGGGTGGCGTCTTGCGGCGCAAAGCTAAGCACTCAAAACATAGCAACAGTAGGGGAGGGTAAATATGCCGACAGCCAAAGTGAATGCTTGGTACGGATGGATTGCCGATCGGCCCGATCATCGAGACAAACTCTACGCAGCCATCGCTGCGCCGCCGAAGAAGCTGCCGTCAAAGGTGGATTTGCGCCCACACTGCTCGCCCGTGGAAAATCAGGGACAACTCGGCAGTTGCACTGCCAACGCACTGGTCGGCAACCTGGAGTTCCTCGAAAGAAAGGCTGGCCACACCCCCACCAATCTGAGCCGGCTTTTCATTTACTACAACGAACGCGCGATGGAGGGCACCATCGACGACGACGCCGGCGCGATGATCCGCGACGGCGTTAAATCCCTCGTTAAGCAGGGCACCTGCACCGAGAAACTCTGGTCGTACAATATCGCAAAATTCACCAAGAAACCTCCACCGGCCTGCTACAAACAGGCCGCCGATCACCAGGTCACTTCCTATCACCGCATCATCGGGTTGCAGCAAATGAAGCAATGCCTCGCGGAAGGTTACCCGTTCGTTTTCGGCTTTTCCGTCTATGAGGCATTTGAGTCCGCTACCGTCGCCAGGACCGGTAAATTGAACCTCCCCAAGTCAGCTGAAAAGCAACTTGGCGGCCATGCTGTAATGGCCGTGGGATATGACGAGGCAGCGAAGCGGGTTCTCGTCCGCAACTCCTGGGGAGCGGACTGGGGCGTGAAGGGGTATTTCACGATGCCGTATGACTACATCGCGAATGACAACTTCGCGGACGACTTCTGGACCCTACGCGCGTTTGAAAACCAGTAGTCATCTGATGGCGATGCAACGGACAACGGTTTCAACCAAACGCGCACGCCGGCGATCGCTTGCTGAGACCCTGCGCGCGACCTATGGGGGCTTAAGCGCTGGTAAAGGGGTGGGAAGTCATCGCTCGAAAAAGTTTTAACGATGGAAGCGCAATTGAAGATTCCGGCAAAGACTTCGACCTTCATACCAGCGGTGCAGGCGCCAGCGTTTCCCGGCCTGCTGCAGCGCAAGTGCGCCTGCGGCGGTCCGCCGGGCGTCAGCGGTGAGTGTGAAGAGTGTCAAGAAAACCGGCTGCAGCGAAAGTCGGCGATCGCAAGCTCTCTTGGCGTTGCGCCGATCAGGGTAAGCGCGGCGCTGCGCGCGCCGGGACAAGCGCTCGACGCCGACACGCGCGAATATATGGAGAGCCGTTTCGGCCATGACTTCGGCCACGTGCGCGTCCACGCCGATAGCGGCGCCGGCGAATCGGCGCAGTCCGTCGATGCGCTCGCTTACACCGTCGGGCATGACGTTGTTTTTGCGCCCGGACAATATGCGCCGCGCACACCGGCAGGCCGCCGGCTGCTCGCTCATGAGCTTACCCATGTCTTACAACAATCGACGGGCGGCGCGAGCTTGCAGCCGCGCCTCAAAATCGGCGCGCCGAACGATCTAGCCGAAAACGAAGCGGACAGGGTTGCGGAGCGGTTGATGGGCGCAGACGCGGGCGCACGGCCGATCAGAGTTTCTCAAGCACCGGCGCTCCTACGCCGCCAGCCGGTAAAAGGCGGCGCTCAACCTCACACCGAAACCGAAGACTGCGAGCCCGCGCTGCAGAACGATTTGAAAGCGATGCACCGGCCGGCGCTCGATCACGTGGATCGCGCTATCGTCAGCTTGGATCCAGGTTGGAAAAAAATGGCGCCGGCCGATAAGGCGGCGTTCACGCAATACTTCGATCCGGCCGGAAGCGGCGAGATCGACGACGGCTTTGTCCGTTCGGTTCGGGAAAAATATCGATTGATTCGCGGCAACATGCGTTCCTTGACATTCGATTGCGATCCGAGCTCCTGGACGCTGTGCGGCAGCGGTTCGAAGTGGTGCGTCGGCGGGCGCTTGATGTGGACGTGTTTCGGCAACCTGCACGTCTGTCCCACCGCCTATAAAGCCGCCGCGCCGGATTTCAAGATCGAAACGATTATCCACGAATCCGTGCATAACGCGCTTTTGACCACGGATCGCGCCTATTCCAACGAAGCGGGATTCAAGAAATTAAGTCCCACGGGCAGCGGATTTTTTGGCCGGTTGTTGAATTTTCTCGGCAAGATTCCCGTGCTGGGGATTCTCTTTAGGTCATTGCCGGGAAATAACGACACGATCAACAACCCCGACAGTTACGCGGGCTATGCGATGAAGGTCTGAGAGACGCGCAGACGCAGCGAGCGAAAGAATAATGACAAATCAATTCCAAACCCAAACAAACCCGAAGTGTGCGCAGGGAGGCTCGGCTCCGTTCGTAAGCGCCGGGCTGCTGCAGCGCAAGTGCGCCTGCGGCGGCGCGGCCGGTATGAGCGGCGAATGTGCCGAGTGCCGGGAAACTTTTTTGCAGCGCAAGGCGTCCTTCGGCAGCGCCTCCAATCCGGCGATTAGCCAACCCGGCGACGCCACGGAACGAGAAGCGGATCGAATCGCTGATGCGGTCGTGAGCGGCGCTGGATTTATAATGGGTACATCGAAGAGCGCCGCGAATTTACAAAGACAAACGCCCGCCGAGCCCGGCCACCTGCCGCCTGAAGCGAAATATCCGCCGGAACCTGGACCGTCGGAGGAAGAAAAATATAAAGAGGCGGCGAAGAAAATTGCCGAAGCCCTGCGCGCGACGAAAGCCGGCAAGGAGTTGGAAGCCCAAGCGGCGCAAATGGGCGAGAAGTTTCTCGACAGCGTCGAGGGCAAAGTCATCACCGGGGCGGCGATCGGCGGCGCTTTGGCGGCGGCGATCGCCACTAATGCCGACTTGCCGGATCTGCCGATTCCGGCTATTCCCCTCGACTTCATCAAGCCGGGACTCAAAGCCAAGCTGACCTGGCAAGGCCCGACGCGCGATCCCAAGAATGCTTCTCTTACGCTAACGACGAAGAGCGGCGTGAGCGTTGCTGCCGAATACAAGCGGACCGAAGGGAAGGAAGGCAAACCGGGCGAGGAGCGCGCCGGATTGACTTTGACGATTCCGCTCGGCGGGTCGTCGGAAAAAAAGAAGCCGGGATCGGAGCGCGACAAGTACCGCGCCGAAACCGCGCGCCTGCAGGCGGAGCAGGCGAAGTTTCGCGAAGGTCTCAAGACCCTGGCCGAGCAGAAACAGGATAAGGCATTTTGGGACATGTACTGGAAATCCAAAATGCGCGATCCGCTCAATCCGCTGGCGCTGCCGGTTCGTCCGCAAGAGAGCAGCGAAATAAAAGAAGAAAAGAAAGATGAGGAATGGCTGAGTCGGAAAGAAAAAACGCCGGGAACATCGCTCGAAACCGTTCCGCCGGTCGTTAACGAGGTGTTGAACGCTCCTGGCCGGCCGCTTGACGGGGCGACGCAAAAATTCTTCGCAATCCGCTTGGGTCATGATTTTAGCCACGTGCGAATCCACACCGACGCGCGCGCTGCGGAGTCGGCGCGGAAGGTAAACGCGCTTGCTTATACGGTCGGAGACAACGTGGTGTTTGGCGCAGGACAGTATGCGCCCCATTCGACGGCGGGCCAACGACTCTTGGCCCATGAGTTGGCGCATGTGGTGCAGCAGTCATCGTCAACGAACAGGCCGGGTAAGGGGATCGATAATGGCCCGGCTGATCCGTTCGAACAAGCCGCCGATCATATCGCGGAAAACGTCATGGCAAAGGATCACGACGCCGTAGCTCATTCCTATGCTCCGGCGCGCATGCCGGCGCGGGTGCTGCAGCGCTACCGCGTGCCGGGCAACCTAGCCTGCTCGGAACTCGTCGACTGGCTCAATGCGAACTCACCCTACACGCCCGAGTGGGCTGAGACCCAATGCAACTATAACTTCAACGGCGGGCTGACAGTGAGCAGCGAAAATGTCGCCAGAGGCGTGAAGCTCAGGGCCAAAGGACACAACAAGCTGACGGTCACTGTCGATTGCCCTGTCGATCGGCCGGAGTGGTCGCCCTCGAGGCGCGCGAACCGCGACGCTGAAGTAACCGCATGGAGAAACATGCGCCAGGTCCTGGACGCGCACGAAGGCGAACATCGCAAAATCGGCCAGACCTGGAAAGGCACGCTCGAAGGACGCTTTCGCGCGGAGGATGTGACGGTGACGGGGACGGACGCCGCCGATGCGCGGCAGAAGCTGGTCGATCAGGTGCAAGCCGATCAAAAATCGTGGACCGCCGATGCGCAAGCTGCGCAGGACGCCATCGATCCGTTCCGGGGCGCGATTCTGGATTGCCCATGAACGGAAGATAGAGAGACAAGGAAAACAGCATGACGACTTTCCCCAATTCTCCGCGCGTGATCAAAGGCGGCATCGTCTTGATCGACGCCGACACTTCTGTGGTGCAGCGGATTATTGTTCTGCAATACAATCCGGACACGCTCAGCCGTTCTTTGCAGCCGCAGACGGTCAAAGAAAGCGGCGATCGCTCCGAAGCGATGCGGCTGACGGGACCGCCGGTGGAGACGATCAAGCTCGAAGCCGAAATCGATGCCGCGGATCAACTGGAATTTCCCGATCAGAATTCCACCGCCGTTGAGTTCGGCATTCAGCCGCAGCTGGCGGCGCTGGAAACGATCGTCTATCCGACGAGCCGCCAATTGCTGTCGAACAACTCGATGGCGCAAGCAGGCATGCTGGAAATCCTGCCGATGATGTCCGCGCTGCCGCTGTTTATCTGGAGCAAGAGCCGCATCGTGCCGGTGCGCATTACCGACTTCAGCATTACTGAAGAAGCCTTCGACCCGTCGCTCAACCCGATCCGCGCCAAAGTAAGCTTGGGCATGCGCGTGCTGAGCGTCACCGATCTCGGCTACGACAACAAGGGCGGCAGTTTGTTTATGGCTTATCAGCAACAGAAGGAGCAACTCGCGGCCAAGAGCATTGGCGGCGCGATCAGCCTTCTGGGAATTCGAGGGATTCCATGAACGACCCTATGGAAGCGTTACAGGCGATGTTGCAGGCCGGCGGATCCGACGCCGCGGCGTTTCCACCGAACAGCCGATATCAAGGCATCGGCACGGCGAAGCTGACGCTTGCCGACGGGCGCGCGATTGTTTTTCTTAAGCGCCGCTTCGTGCCGGCGCCGGAAGAGTTCGCGCTGATCCAGGAACACTCGGTGATTCAGGGCGATCGATTGGACAACGTCACTGCGAAATATCTCGGCGACCCGGAGCAGTTTTGGCGGCTGTGCGACGCCAACGGCGCCATTCGCCCCGACGAATTGACTGAAACCATCGGCGCCAAAGTGCGTATCACCCTGCCGCAGGGAATTCCGGGAGTGAAGAATGCTTAAGGGCGTAACGCTCCAGCTCTACATCGGACCGCTGGTGCCGATCCCGGCGCCCAAGATCGTGATGGATGCGTTGACCGAGCTTTCCGTTACGGTCAATGACGTTGGGCACAGTGGCTTCCAATTGTCATTTACCTTGAGCAATCAATCGCCGCTGCACACACTGTTTCTGCTTACCGGCGGCGCGCCGATCAATATTCTCCGCGTGGTCATCGTCGTCATCGTCAGCGGCACGCCGCACGTGATCATGGACGGCGTGGTGACCAATCATCAGATCGCGCCGGGAAGCGACGCCAGCCATTCCACCCTGTCGATCACCGGTGAAGATCTGACTGTGCTGATGGACAAGATCGACTTCAGCGGCTTTCCGTTTCCGGCGACACCGGCGGAGGGACGCGTGGCGCTGCTGTTGTTGAAATATGCGTTTCTCGGTTTGATTCCTCTGATCATTCCGAGCGTGTTGATCGATATCCCGATACCGACGACGCGCATACCGGCGCAGAAGGGCACCGACCTCGCTTACATCAACGATTTAGCGTCGAAAGTCGGCTACGTTTTTTATCTCGATCCCGGTCCCGCGCCCGGCACCAACGTCGCTTACTGGGGACCGCAGATCAAAGTCGGCGCGCCGCAGCGCGCGCTCAACATTAATATGGATGCGCACACCAACGTCGAATCCCTGTCGTTTACGTTCGACAACAACGTCAACGCGATTCCGATCGTTTTTTACTACGAGGAGCTCTCCAAAGCGGTGATCCCGATCCCGATTCCGCCGATCACGCCGCTCAACCCGCCGCTCGGTTTGATCCCGCCGATTCCCCTCGGGCTACAGCCGGTAAGCGACGATCTTTCCAAGCGCTCGCTGCCGCAGTCGATCATGATTGGATTGGCCAAGGCATCGCAGTTGGCGGAAGCGGTGACTGCCAAGGGCGCGCTCGACGTGCTGCGCTACGGCAGCGTGCTCAAGCCGCGCAAGCTGGTCGGAGTGCGCGGGGCAGGGACGGCTTACGACGGGCTTTATTACGTGAAGAGCGTGACGCACAAGATCAAAGCCGGCGAATACAAGCAGAGCTTCGAGCTCAGCCGCAACGGCTTGATTTCAACCGTGCCGCAGGTGGCCGCATGAGCGACG
Source organism: Chloroflexota bacterium (assembly GCA_050257635.1). GTDB lineage: Bacteria > Desulfobacterota > Binatia > UBA9968 > UBA9968 > DP-20. The sequence continues at coordinate 19,866 of JBLMXG010000174.1, read as the reverse complement.
AAAAAACCCCACGCTACTACGGCAAATATCGCGGAACCGTCGTCAACAACGTCGATCCCGAGCAGCGCGGCCGAATCCAAGCGATCGTGCCGGACGTGCAAGGTCTCACGCCGACAACCTGGGCGCTGCCCTGCGTGCCCATCGCCGGCAAACAGGAAGGCGTCTACATGGTGCCGCAGATCGGCGCCGGCGTGTGGATGGAATTCGAGCAAGGTGATCCGGAATACCCGATCTGGGTGGGAGGGTTCTGGGGCGCGTTCGCGGAAGTGCCGCCAGCGGCTTTAGCGCCGCCGCCGATCCCGCCGGGGCAAACCATCGTGATTCAATCGACTTTGCAAAACGCGATCATTATCAGCGACGCCACGCCGGTGCCAATGCAAGCGCCGGTGCCGGCGCCCGCGCCGCCGGGCACGGGCGGCATTGTGCTGCGCAGCCCGACCGGCGCGATGATCGTGGTCAACGATACCGGAATTTACATCAACAACGGAAAAGGGGCATCCATCGACATGATGGGACCGAGCGTGATGATCAACAAGGTTGCGTTGGTGGTGACGTAATGTGGTGTCTCGGAAGTCCGTTCAAACGATTCGAACGATGGAGGGTACTAAACTCAAATCCCCCTTTGTCCCCCTTTTTCAAAGGGGAAATTATCTTCACCCCTCTTTGGCAAAGAGGGGCTAGGGGAGATTTTTTGTAGCGCCGCGCGAAGTTTAGATAAACATTTTATGCCGGGCTTCTTGCTTCATACAAACGCGTTCGTGATGTGCGCGCATGGCGGGCAGGCGCAGCCGATGGTGCCGTTTCCGCGGGTGACGGTGAGCGGTAATCCGATCGCTACTATGGCGAGCCCGCACGTGATCACCGGCTGCCCGTTCGTGCCGCCGGGAGGCAACGGTCCCTGCGTAACGGCGCAATGGCTGGTGGGCGCGGTGCGAGTTACCGCCGGCGGCATGCCGGTGTTGCTTCAATCCAGCGTCGCCACCTGCGTGCCGACGGGTACGCCGCTGAATATTATTCTCACGCAAACCAGGGTGATTGGAACATGAGCCAGCTCGATTTTCCGTTTCATTTCGATACCCGCGGCCGCACGGCGGAAACGTCGGAAGACGAGCACATTCGCGACATGATCGAACAGGTGCTGTTCACCGCGCCGGGAGAGCGGGTCAACCGGCCGACTTTCGGCTGCGGTTTGATGCAACTCGTGTTCGCGCCCAACAGCGACGCGCTGGCGGCGACTTCACAGTTTCTTGTTCAGGGCGCGCTGCAGCAGTGGCTCGGCGATCTGATCGTGGTGCAGTCGGTGCAGGTGGAAAACGATGACTCGACGCTGCGGGTTTCGATTCAATACCTGATCCGGCGCACGCAGACACGCCAGACCGCGGAGTTCGCGCGCGGAGGGGTCGGCGCATGATTTATTTCTGCTGCGATCACCTGCGCCGCAACAAGCTCGTCGGCAGTGCCTTCAACGGCATCGATTATCTCGAAGTGCTCGATCACGAGATCGAGCTCAGCGATCCCGCCAACCGCCAGAAAAAACTTATCGTTCACTTCATCAACGACTTGGCGCCCAATGCCATCGGCGTTGCCAATATTCAAATCGAAGGCGGCGAGCGCATTCGCAACATTGTCGCCGTCAATGCGGCGGTGGATGGCGCCGATGGGAAGGCCTTGCACGTCGATGTCGACAAGTACGGCGATTTTTCGATCTACACATTGCGCCTGGTGCAGAACCCGCAAAATCCATCGCCGCCCGACGGCATCGATCCGCTGTTCGCCGCCGTGGATTTTTCCTTCAAGGTCGATTGTCCGACGGATTTCGACTGCCAGAAACAGTGCGACTGCCCGCCGGCTGTGCGCGAAGAGCCGGAGATCGATTATCTCGCCAAGGATTACAGAAGCTTTCGGCGGTTGATGCTCGACCGCATGGCGCTGCTGATGCCCGAGTGGCGCGAGCGCAATCCTTCCGACCTTGGCGTTACGCTGGTCGAGACGCTCGCCTACGTCGGCGATTATTTAAGTTACCAGCAGGACGCGGTGGCGACGGAAGCCTATCTCGGCACAGCGCGCCGGCGCGTCTCGGTGCGGCGCCACGCGCGGCTGGTCGACTACGCGATGCACGACGGCTGCAATGCGCGCGCATGGGTGCAGGTGCAGGTGAACTCCGACGTCGCTTTGATGGCAGCGGGCACGCAACTCTTCACCAAGATTCCGGGCGAGCCCCCGGCTTTACCCGATGACCCGCTGGTCAAGGCCGAGGCGCATGAAATTTTCGAGACCATGGAAGCGATCGCGCTTTTCCAAGCGCACAACAAAATAAATTTCTATACCTGGGGCGACGAGCTTTGCTGCCTGCCCAAGGGCGCTACCCACGCGACTTTGGTCGACTCACTGCCCAACCTCAAGGTCGGCGACGTGCTCATTTTCGAAGAGGTGATCGGTCCGCAAACCGGCCGGCCAGAAGACGCCAATCCGGCGCAACGTTGTGCGGTGCGTTTGAGCCACGTGGAAACCCGTGACGCTGCCGGGCAGCCGTTGATCGATCTTTTGACCGGACAAGCGATCACGGAAATTTTCTGGGGCGACGAAGACGCGCTGCCGTTCGCACTCTGCGTTTCGGCGCAGGTCGGCCGCGATCAAACAAAACAAGTCATCGACAACGTGAGCGTGGCGCGCGGCAATGTCGTGCTCGCGGATCACGGTGAGACGATCAGCGGCGAAAAACTCGGCACGGTTCCACCGGCGCCGGTGGCCAAACCCAGCGATTCAAATTGTGACCGCTGCGACCCCAAAGATCCGGTGGCGCTGCCGACGCGTTTCCGTCCCAAGCTCGCAGGTAGTCCGCTTACCTTCGCGATGCCGCCGAGTGCCCAGTTTCTGCTCGGCTTCAGCCCCGGCGCCATGGATGCAAGCGACTTGGATAACAAGATCTTACCGCTGGATCTGCAGAAACAATTTGAAGCGGCGGGCATCGGCTTTCCGAGCGGCGCGTCGATTCAAGGGCGGCAGCCGATCTGGTCGATCAGCGACGGACGCCAAGGTTTTGTCGTCAAAGCAGAGCAGGGCAAACTGAATATCTATTCATTGCCGGGTGCGGCGCGCACAGCGACGGCGCAGGAGCCGCGCAGCGCGCTGCCCGCGGCGAGGCTGCACAGCAAATTAAATCTCGACGAATTCCCCTGGACGGCGGTGCGCGATTTGCTCGATAGCAGCGCCGGCGATCATCACTTTGTCGCGGAAATCGAAGATGACGGCACGGCGCGTTTGCGCTTCGGTGATGGCCGGCTGGGATCAGAGCCGAAGGAGAAGACCGCATTCGACGCCACCTATCGGACCGGTAACGGCGCCGCGGGCAATGTCGGCGCCGAAGCGATCGCGCACTTGTTCACGACGGATGCCGCGCTCCGAGCGGAAACCAGCTTGGTGCGCAATCCGCTGCCGGCCGAAGGCGGTATCGAGCCGGAAACCATGGCCGAAGTGCGCGCCTATGCGCCGGCGGCCTTTCGGACGCAGGAACGAGCTGTCACGGAAGCCGATTACGCGGCGGTGACCGAGCGCCATCCCGGCGTGCAGCGGGCGATCGCAACGTTTCGCTGGACCGGCAGCTGGCACACCGTGTTCATCACCGTGGATCGATCGGGAGGTTTACCGATGGAGGATGATTTCGAAGGGTCGATTCGCAGCCACGTAGAGCGCTATCGGATGGCAGGACACGACGTGGAAATCGACGGGCCGCGCTATGTTTCCCTGGAGATCGACATGCACGTGTGCGCTGCCCCCAATTACTTCCGCTCGGATGTGAAAGGGGAGCTGCACAAATTATTCAGTAATCGCGCGCTGCCCGACGGCAGCCTCGGTCTGTTTCATCCGGATCGATTCACTTTCGGCCAGACGGTTTATCTCAGCCCGTTGATCGCGGCGGCGCAGGCCGTGCCCGGCGTGACTTCGGTGCAAGTGAATCAATTCCAGCGCCAGGGCACGCCGGACAACAAGCCGCTCGCCGCCGGCAAGCTTGAGCTCGACCGGCTCGAGATCGCGCGCTGTGACAACGATCCCAACTTTGCAGAGCACGGCATCTTTACTCTTTCGGTCGGAGGTGGCAAGTGAGCGCTGCGGCACCGACTGCGAACTCGCTGAACGATTGCGGCTGCTGCGCCGGAATCACGACGGAAACGCCCGTCATCGTCGACAATCGCCCCGGCTTGTCGGCGATTTCCTATCGCGCGGGCACCCATTCGCGTTTCAAGGACTCCATGCTGGCGGCGCTTTCCAGCGCCGATTTTCCCGCGCTCAAGGATTTGCGCACGCGCGCCAACGACGATTTCACGATTGCGCTTCTCGACGCCGTCGCTACCGTCGCCGACGTCTTGACCTTCTATCAGGAGCGGCTGGCGACCGAATCCTTCCTGCGCACCGCCACCGAGCGGCGCTCGATTCTCGAGCTGGCGCGGCTGATCGGCTACGAGCTCCATCCCGGGGTAGCGGCGAGCGCGGCGCTCGCGTTCACCCTCGACGATGCCGCGGGCGCGCCGCGCGAAACCGTCATCGACATCGGCACGAGAGTGCAGAGCATTCCCGGTCCCGGTGAAAAACCGCAGACCTTCGAGACCGTCGAAAAAATCGCCGCGCGGGTCGAATGGAACGCGCTCAAACCAAAAATGACGCGGGCGATCATTCCCAAATTCGGCGATCAATGGCTGTATCTGAAAGGGGTCGCGACCAATCTCAAGCCGGGCGATGCCATTTTGATCGTCGGTCAGGAGCGCGAAAACGATCTCGGCAGCGAACGATGGGATTTTCGCCGGCTGACGACGGCCACTGTCGATAATGACGCCAATCGCACGCGGATCGAATGGGCGGAAGGATTGGGCACGACGGCGCCGCATACGGTGTTGCCCGCGGCGGATCCAAAAGTCTATGCGCTGCGCCAGCGCGCCGCGCTGTTCGGCGGCAACGCGCCGCATCCAAAGACACTAGGCGACCAAACTTTGGGTCACTACGGTTTTGACGTCACCAAAACACTACCCGATTGGACTTTTTCGATCTCCAACCAAATCATCGACCTCGATACGACCTATCCATCGATCATCAAGGATAGCTGGCTGGTTCTGTCGAAACCGACTTATCAAGAGCTCTACCGTGTTTCCAGCGCGCTCGAAGCCTCCCGCGCCGATTTCACATTGACCGGAAAGATGACCCGGATCACGCTCGACACGAACGAGAATCTAGACTTATTCGACCAGAGTGACTACCGCGACACTATGGTTTTCGCCCAAAGCGAGTTTCTCGAAATGGCTGAGGTGCCAATCGAGGACGCGATTACGGGAGCGGCGATCGAGCTTGAAAAAATTCCCAGCGATTTGGTGGACGGCCAGCAATTGGCGGTGACCGGCAAAGACAGCGTCAGCGGAAGTGCGATCAGCGAAGTGGTCAAGATCAGCGCTATCGACGGCGCGACGGTGATTGTGACGCCGCCGCTCGCCAAGAGTTACGCGCGCGCCAGTTTTTCGGTCAATGCCAACGTCGCGGCGGCTACCCACGGTGAAACCGTGCAGGAATTGCTCGGCGGTGGCGATGCGAGCGAAAAATTCCAAACTTTCAAACTGCGCCAACCGCCTTTGACTTATATCAGCGCCACCAATGCGAGCGGCGCGGCCTCGACCCTCGAAGTCCGGGTCAACGATTTGCTCTGGCATGAGACGCCGACGTTATACGGGCAGGAAGCCAAGGATCATGTCTACATCGCGCGGCGCGACGATGACGGCAACACCACGGTGCAGTTCGGCGATGGCGTTACCGGCGCGCGCCTGCCGAGCGGACAGAACAATATTCGCGCCAGGTATCGGAAAAACATCGGTCTCGAAGGATTGGTCAAAGCCGGCCAGCTGAGCATGCTGCTCAGTCGTCCGCTTGGCGTCAAAGGCGTTATCAATCCGTTGGATGCCACAGGGGCGCAGGATCCCGAACAGCTCGACGACGCGCGCACTAACGCGCCGCTCAAGGTACTGACGTTAGAGCGGGTCGTGTCGCTGATCGATTATGAAAATTTCGCCCGTGCCTTCGGCGGCATTGCCAAGGCGCTGGCAACCTGGACGTGGGACGGGCGCAGCCGCGGCGTGCTGGTCACCGTCGCCGGTCCCAACGGCGCGGCCGTGAATCCCGGCAGCGCAACTTTTGATAATCTGCTCGCCGCCATGCGCGCGGCGGGCGATCCGTTCGTCGAGTTGCGCGTCAAGACCTTTCGTCCTGCCTATTTCCATTTCGCCGGCAACCTCAAAATCGACGCCGACTTCGAGAGCGACAGAGTGTTGGCGGCGGTGGAGCAAGCATTGCGCGAGCAATTCGCTTTTGCCGCGCGCGCTTTCGGCCAACCGGTGATGCTGAGCGAGGTGATCGCCGTGATTCAAGCGGCGCCGGGCGTGATTGCCGTGGATGTCGACAAGCTTTACCGCAGCGGCTCTACTCCTAGCTTGCAGCAGCGCCTGCTCGCTGAGCTGCCGGTGTTGTCGCCCGACGGACAACTTCCCGCGGCGGAACTGCTCACGCTCGATGCGGCGCCGCTTGATCAACTAGGAGTGATGGCATGAGCTACGACGCGCATAAATTATACGAGCTTTTGCCGGCGATCTATCGCGTGCGCGATGCCGAGCAAGGCGAACCGCTACGCGCGCTGCTCGCCGTGATCGCCAAGCAAATCGGCGTTCTCGAAGATGACTTGGATCAGCTTTACGACGACCAATTCATCGAGACCTGCAACGATTGGGTGGTGCCTTACATCGGCGATCTCATCGGCTATCGGAGCTTGCACGGCGTGGTGCCGAAAGTTGCCAGCCCGCGCGCCGAGGTGGCGCACACCATCGCTTTTCGCCGGCGCAAAGGCACGGCGACCATACTTGAGCAGCTGGCGCGCGACGTCACCGGCTGGCCGGCGCGGGTGGTGGAATATTTTCAACTGCTCGGCTGGACGCAGAATATGAATCATATTCGACCGGAAGCTCAGTACGCGCCCAACGTGCGCGACTGGGAAAAATTTGAGCGCCTTAACAAACCCTTCGACTCAACTTGCCACACCATCGACGTGCGGCGAATTTCGCAGCGGGCGGGCAAATACAACATTCCCAACATCGGCATTCATCTCTGGCGTCTCGGCGCCTATCGATTGCGTAGTTCCCCCGCGGTGCCCGTCACGCCGGGTGAGACCCAGCGCTTTCTCTTCGATCCGTTGGGGCGCGACACGCTACTTTTCACCCGGCCGGAGCGCGAAGACGAGATCACTCATCTGGCCGAACCGATCAACGTTCCCGACCCGATCAGCCGGCGCGTACTTTCCCAGTATCTGCTGCAGTACTACGGCGACGAAAAAAGCATCGCCATCGATGGCGTCGATATCGCTTCGATCAACATTTGTAACCTGGGCGATGCCGGTGGCGGCGCCTGGGCGCACACGCCGCCGGCGGGCCGCATCGCTATCGATCCGGTGCTCGGGCGAATTTTCTGCGGCGACGCGCAGGCAGCGCCGCCGCGGGTGACCTATCACTATGGCTTCAGCGCCGATATGGGCGGCGGCGAGTACGACCGCGCGGCGACCTTTGACACCCGAGCAACGCCGATCGAGTCGGTGCCGGCGCCGCACGCGACGATTCAAGATGCGCTGAATGCCGTTCCAGCCGGCGGCGTGGTCGAGATCACTGACAGCGGTCGCTACGTCGAAACGCCGGCGCTGGCGGCGAATGCCGGGGCGAAGATCGAGCTGCGGGCGGCCAACGAACACCGGCCAACGATGATTCTCTCGGGCGATCTCGATATCAGCGGCGGCGATCAGGCGGAAGTTATCTTGAATGGTTTGCTGATCGCCGGCGGTGCGCTCCGGGTCGCCAACGTGGCCGGCAATCAACTGCGCCGGCTACGCTTGCGTCACTGCACTTTGGCGCCGAGCAGCCAGCCGAGTCTGATCGTACAAATTCCCAACGTCGAAGTGGAAATCGAGCACTGCATCATCGGCGCGCTGCAAGTCGCCGATGGTACGCAGGTAACGATCACCAATTCCATCGTCGATGCGACTAGCGAAAGCGCGGTGGCTTATTCCGGCATCGACGCCGCGCGCGAAACGGCGGGCGGCGCGCTGACGATCGTGAACAGCACGATCATCGGCAAACTGCGCACGGTGGAACTCAAGCTCGTATCGAACTCGATTTTCGTCGCGTCGCTGGCGCCGAGCGATCCCTGGACGGCGCCGGTGCGCTCGGAGAAAAAACAGAGCGGCTGCGTGCGTTTTAGCTACGTGCCGCCCGGCTCGCTCACGCCGCGCCGTTTTCGTTGCCAACCTGACCTGGAAATCGCCGGGCGCATTGACGCGGCGGAAAAGGCCGCCAACGGTCCGATCCCACAGGCGCAGGTAAACGCGATCCGCGCCGATGTGCTGAGCTGGCTCGTGCCGAGCTTTTCTTCGCTTCGGCACGGCGCGCCCGACTATGGGCAACTGCGCAGCGCTTGCCCGGCGCAAATTCGCACCGGCGCGAGCGACGAATCGGAAATGGGCGCATTCCACGATCTGTTTCAGCCGCAGCGGGAAACCAATTTGAAAGTGCGTTTGGAAGAATATCTGCGCTTCGGTCTCGAGGCGGGTAGTTTTTACGAGACTTAAGAGAAGATTTCACCGCAGAGGCACGGAGATCACGGAGGGTTTAAAGATCATTTTCTCTGTGTCCTCAGCGTCTCTGTGGTGAAGATTCCGCATTAAACGAGCAAGCAGGGAGATACTTATGAGCGGTGATTACAGCCGGGTAAGATTCGATCCAAAAAACGATTTCAGCGCGGTGTTGATGCAGCAGGGGCGGGTGCAGCTCGATTCCGATTGGAACGAGCTGGCGGCGCTGCTCGATCGGCGCTGGCGCGCGGAGACGACCGACATCATCGGCCGAGGCACTGTGCCGAAGGAGACACCGGACGGCTTTCGCATTCAAATTGCCGCTAGTGGATTGACGATCGGCCGCGGCCGCATCTACGTCGACGGCTTGTTGGCGGAGAATCACGGCAAAGCGCCGCTGGAATTCGATGCCGTGCTCGCCGAGCAGCGCGGTACCTTGGCGGTGCCGTACGATGAGCAGCCCTATTTCCCCAACGTCGCTGTCGTGGCGCCGGCGCCGACCACCGGCGGCCCCCATCTGGTTTATGTCGATGTGTGGCGGCGCGAAGTGACCTTCCTCGAAGATCTAAATCTGGTCGAAAAAGCCGTCGGCATCGACACGACGACTCGCTGGCAGACGGTGTGGCAAGTAAAAATTCTCGCCAATGTCGGATCGAGCGCCACCTGCGGCTCGCCGCTGGAAGCATGGAACGGTTTGATCGCGCCGTCGGACGGCAGACTCAGCAGCGCCGCCGTCGGCGTGCCGACCAACGTCGACCCTTGTTTGCTGCCGCCGAGCGGCGGTTATCGCGGCCTGGAAAATCGCCTGTATCGGGTCGAGATTCACGACGGCGGGCCGAGCGGCACGGCGACGTTCAAATGGTCGCGCGACAACGCGTCCGTCGCGACCAGCGTCACCGCGATTACGGCCTTGGATAAACTGACCGTCGCCAGCGTCGGCCGCGATTCGGTGATGCATTTCAAGATCGGCGACTGGATCGAAGTGACCGACGATTGGCTCGAGTTTGCGCGCCAGCCGGGAGTCAGCCCGCAGCCGGCCGGCGTCCTGGCGCAGATAAAAAACATCGATGACGCCAATCGCATTATCACGCTCGTCAGCCCGATTCCGGCCAACGTGTTTGGCACCGATGCCCAAGGCAACACCGATCCGGCGCGCCACACGCGCGTGCGCCGCTGGGATCAAAGCGGCCAGGTGCGCGACACCAACGGCAATCTGCTCGTCGATCTCAATGCGCCGGGCGCCAAGGGCGTGATCCCTGTTCCCGCCACCGGCACTTCGATCGTCCTCGAAGACGGCGTGCAAATCACCTTCGACACGCCTGCCGGCGGCAATTACAAGATCGGCGACTACTGGAATTTCGCGGCGCGCACGGCGGATGCTTCGGTCGAAGAGTTGAAACAAGCGCCGCCGCTGGGCGTGCACCATCACTTTTCCCGGCTTGCGTTGGTCACGTTTCCTAGCTCCGTGACCGACTGCCGCACGCTCTGGCCGCCGGAGGTCGCCGGCGAAGGCTGCGAGTGCACCGTGTGCGTCAGCGCCGCGTCGCACAATCAGGGTACCTTGACGATTCAAATGGCCGTCGAGCAAGTCAAAGCCGCAGGCGGCGGCACGATTTGCCTCGGCGTCGGCACTTACAATCTCGGCGAAGCGCCGATGCCGATCAATATCAACGGCGCGCGCTCGCTGACTCTGCGCGGCCAGGGCGCGCAAACCAGTTTGGTCTACGCCGGCAGCGGTCCGGCGCTCGTCGTCGACGGCTCCAGCGGCGTGACAATTGAAAAACTGATGCTCGCGACGGCGGCGCGCGAAGGCGAAGCGCAGCCGGCTATTCTCTTCAACAACAGCAGCAGCGTCACCTTGCAGCGCTGCGCCGGATTGCGTCTCGGCACTTCGGTCAGCAGCGCGGTCGTCGGCCTTGCCGGCATATTGATCGGCACGATCATCCGCGAAAATATTTTCCTGGGTCCCATCGGCATCGGCAACGCGACGGTTGCGCCGCTGGCGGGCGCGGTGCTGGCCGCGCAAACCGCGCCGCTCCTGACGATGGCGCTGACCGTTGAAGACAACATGCTTCTCTGCAGCCGGCGCGGTGTCAGCTTGATCGGCGTGAGTCTCCATATTCTCGAGACCCGGCTGGCGGGCAATTTTTTCAACGATTGCGCGCAGGGCGGCATCGTCGCGCTCGGGTTCGTCGCCTCAGGTTCGAGCATGGTGATTCACGACAACGAGTTGCGCGTGAACGGCCAAGGTATCGTCGTCGGCATCAGCGGCGCACAGATCACGGCCAACAACATCAGCGGCAGCGACCAGCGAACCGGCGCGGATGGCATTGTTCTGGACGCCGGCTTGGACAAGACAGGAATCGATCAGTGCCAGGTGATCGGCAATCGAATTTCCTCCGTCGGCGGCATCGGCGTGTCCGTCGAAGCCGCCGTCAAATCGGCGATGATCAAAAACAATTTCATCGACGGCGCCGTCTTCGGCGGTATCGGTAGCGGCAATAAGAGCTCCGCGGCGTTTCTCACCGTCGAGAACAATGAGATTGCAAACGTTACGGCGCAGCCGAACGACGCTCAGGCGACTGTAATCGGTATTCGGCTGATGAATGTAAAGCGCGGCGAAATCGTCGACAATACGATTTCGGGCGTCGGCCTGCTGGCAACGAACTTCCGCTGCGTCGGCATTCAGCTGGTCGCTTCGGCGTCGCTCCGAGTCGCCGGCAATGACATCGTCGATGTCGGACCGCCGCAGGCGAACGCGCAGACCTCGGCGGGCATCGAGTCGATCGGCACCTTCGATCAGCTCGATGTCGTGAACAATCAGGTGCGCCGCAGCGCTAGCGTGGGTCAGGTCGACAACTCCGATTGGCACGCGGTCTTGATCTCGGGCGCGCAAACGCCGCCGCCGGGTCTAAAGGGCATGAGCGCATTGTTCGGTGTCAAAACCAATCTGAACTTTCTGGTCTTTGCCAATCGCCTTTTGGCGGTTCAACTCGGCGCTGAAATGCTGTCGCTGCACGGAAATTTTCTCAACGCCTACGGGGTCACCTCAGCGGTGCAAGCCGTGTTGAGCGGGGCGTGCACCTGCAGCGACAACCGCAGCCTGCTCAGAGGCCGCGAGCAGCCGAGTATGGAGATCGCCGCCGCCGCCGTGGTTCTGAGCGCCAATCACGTGCAAGGCACCCAGGGCAAAGTCACCGTGACTCTCAAGCTGCCGGATCGCGGGCCGTTCACTGTGCTCGGCAACATTACGACCCACGGGATCGAGATCAACGGCGCGGCGCTGGGCGCTCCCTGGGCGCCGCTGAATGTTCAGGCTTGATTTCTCCACGAGCGGATATAGAAAGGAATCAAACGATGAAATTTGCCGTATCCAAAGGCGAAACCGAGTTATCCGAACTCACCGCTCGATTGTTCGACATCAAAGGACGCGGCGCGGCGGCAACGGCGAAAAGCGCCGAAGCGGCGCTCCTCAAAGCCAACCCGCACATCACCGACCTGAGCAAGATCCCGGAGGGAACGCTGATCGTGATTCCCGATCTGCCCGACAACCCGCCGGTGAGAGCGCCACAAACTGCCGGCATCGGGCCGGACCTCGGTGAGCGCTTGAAACTTGCGCTCAGGGAATTGGCGGGCGCCATCGATCGCTCCGCGAGCAGCGAGGAGGCGGCCGTGGCGGCAACCAATGAGGCGCTCAAGAACCGCGAACTCAAGGATATTGCCGCACAGTTGCCAGAGGCGCGAGAGCAGCTGGCCAAGGTCGCCGAGTCCGTCAAGAACCAGATGAAAGAAACCAAGGCGAGGGTTGCGGCCGAGAAAGCGGCTCTGGCACAACTGCAAGAGGCGCTCGGGAAAATGAACCTGTAGCGCCACAAAGTCCACGGCCGACGGCGTTGGCGCCGTGCGCCGCGACTGTGCGCATCTGCTCGTGCCGCATAACCGTTTCTATCGGCAAATCTAGCCGGCTGTTAAGCGAACGATTCCGATTCCAGAGATCCTTTCTAGTTCGCCGTCGGCGACCCGCTCTTGTCGGCCTCTCCTCAAAGTGTTTAGCTGATTCTCAGGAGGGGTCTTCAATGGACAAATGGCAGCAACATTTTTCCATCGGTTATTTCTTCATTGCGTTGATCCTGCTGTTTGTCCTGCAGACCTATTTGGCCGCGCCGCAAGTCGAAACCATCAGTTACAGCCAGTTCAAAGCTTTGGTCAAAAAAGGTCAAGTGGCGGATTTGACAGTTGGCGATAAAGCTATTCATGGCGAGATCAAGCCGGAAGGTGTTAAAGAGGTTCTCGCGCCAGAAAAACTCAAAACTTGGGAAGCGGGCCAAAAAGACGTCAAGAAAAACCTGCCGTTCGTTACGGTGCGAGTCGAAGACCGCGACCTGGTGACCGACTTGGAGAACGCGGGCGTAACCTTCAGGGGTGAGGTCGTGAGCAACTGGCTGCCGACCGTGCTTTCATGGGTGGTGCCGGTGGTCTTGTTCGTGCTGCTGTGGAACTTTCTTTTTAGAAAGATGGGGGCAGGCGGCAGCATGATGCAGATCGGCAAGAGCAAGGCCAAGGTTTACATTGAAAAGAAGACGGGCGTGACGTTTGAAGACGTCGCGGGCATCGACGAAGCCGAAGAGGAGCTTGTCGAAGTCGTCGAGTTTCTAAAGACTCCGGAGAAATATCAGCGTCTTGGCGGCCATATCCCCAAGGGCGTGTTGCTGGTTGGCCCGCCGGGCACCGGCAAGACCCTGCTGGCGCGCGCGGTGGCGGGCGAAGCTGGCGTGCCGTTCTTCAGCATTTCGGGATCGGATTTTGTCGAAATGTTTGTCGGCGTGGGCGCGGCGCGCGTGCGCGACCTGTTCGCTCAAGCCGTGCAGCATGCGCCGAGCATTATCTTCATCGACGAGCTCGACGCCTTGGGCAAGGCCCGCGGAATGAACATATTATCGAGCCACGACGAGCGCGAGCAGACCTTGAATCAGTTGCTTGCCGAGATGGACGGATTCGATCCGAACCAAGGCGTAATTATCATGGCCGCCACCAACCGCCCGGAGATTCTCGATGCCGCGCTTTTGCGCCCGGGACGCTTCGATCGCCAGGTGCTGGTTGACCGCCCCGACGTCAAAGGCCGGGAAAAAATTCTTCGTTTGCATGCGAAAAAGGTCACTCTCGGACCTTCAGTAGACCTAGCTCTGGTCGCGGCGAAGACCCCAGGTTTTGTCGGCGCCGATCTGGCCAATATCGTCAACGAGGCGGCGCTGCTCGCCGCGCGGCAGGGAAAAGTCGCGGTGGAGGCCACTGACTTCGATGAAGCGATCGAACGGATCATCGCCGGGCTGCAAAAGAAGAGCCGAGTGATGAATCCGCGCGAGAAAAAAACCGTGGCCTATCACGAAGCGGGTCATGCGCTGGTGGCCGAATTGGTGCCGGGCGCCGATCCGGTGACCAAGATCTCGATCATCCCGCGCGGCGTCGCGGCTCTAGGGTACACCCAGCAGCTCCCCACGGAGGATCGCTATCTGATGACCCGCACGGAATTGCTGGCGCGCATTCACGTCCTGCTCGGCGGGCGGGTCGCCGAGGAAATGGTTTTCAACGATGTCTCCACCGGCGCGCAGAACGATCTGCAAAAAGCCACCGAAATCGCGCGCACCATGGTGACGCAGTTTGGCATGAGCGAGCGTTTGGGCTTGGTCGCGTTGGAAGGACAACGCCAACCGATGTTTCTGCCGGTGCCGACACAGGGGTCGCGAGAATACAGCGAGGAGACCGCGCGCATCGTCGACGAAGAAATCAAGAAAGTCTTGACCGAAGCACATGGCAAGGTGCGCGAAACGCTCGGCTCCCATCGCCAGGCGCTCGAGGAACTTGCGGGGCTCTTACTGACCAAGGAAGTCGTCGAACGACCCGAGCTCTTGGCAATTCTCAAGGTCAGGAGCATCGGTTCCTATAAAGAGAAGGAAAAACCGCAATCGTCTGGAAACTCTGAGATGCCGGAGGGACAGAAGAGCTAACTCAAAAACCCGCCACTTTGAACTGGATGGATGCAGTCAAATTCGCGGCGGCCTCGATCGAAGGTGTGGCATGGATCTGATCTTTGTATTCGACTTGAAAAGACAAAGATTGATCGCCCAAGAACGATTTGCCAACCTTCCAGGCCAAAGCAGCGCCAGCGTGTACGGCGATAGGTTCTTTGAGCGGATCGATGCTGAGGTTTTTTAGATAGCTTGCTCGTCCCGTCAGTTGGAGATCCTGAACGGGTGTCCAGGACAGAGCCAGCCCGCCCGACGGTGTGTCCGAGGCTAAGCCGTCAGTGAGATCCCATTCTCTTTTGAATCCCCAATTGGGCTCGATGGTGAAGTAGCTCGCGGGTCGATAACTGACGGAAAAAATATTGGCGAAAGCTGCGGATCCTTGATCCGCGGCATCGGCTTGCCCGATTAGAGAATAGCTCGAAGAAAGCGACGCGTTCCAATTTGGCTTGGCTAGGCTAAAGGAAGCGCCGGTTGTTTTTGTGATTGTGACCTGGCTCGTTGCGGGGTTACTCTCCCGGGTTGCACCGGCGGTCCCTTTGAAACGAAACAGGCCGAAATCATATTCCGCCCAGAATTGACTTTCGTCGCGAGGGTTTTCTACTTTCGCTCCGATCAGCGGTACGAATCCGCCGCCGAAAGATTTAAAGGCGACGCCATACGCCGACTTATCCCATTCTCCTCGCGCGCTAACTCGCGTCATAACAGGGTGCTGCTCGCTGAACGGCGACAAACCGAGAGTGCTATAGGCAAACTCACTCTCTCCAATCATTTTGCCAGCGAAGTGGGAAGAGGTGGCGTATAGATCGAAATAGCCGCCCAGGTTGCCGGTGGGCGGGATGGATGGAGCACCGGGTGACGCGCTGTCCGAGCGCCTCTCCAAATACATGGCGTTCAAGTCGAGCAGTTTGGTGGGTCCTAGGTTCAATGACAAAGTTCTCTTGACGGGCAGGTTATAGTCTTTTAGCGAACGACCCGCTTGAGCGAATGCATCGGGAAACAGGTCTACGAGCGCAGAGGCGTCGGAAGTAACAGGGTCAGGCCAGTTCGTTTGGCCAAGAGCTGGGCGACTGCACAAGCCGAGCACAAACACCCATATTAGCGTGAAGCGAATCACCGCGATTACCTAGCGACGGTTGCTGGGATGGAGACGGGGTGCGGGAGAGTAAGATTGCTAATCTAACTATCCACAGGGCGGTTGATCAGACGTGGCCCCATGCCGAATCGGCTATGAATGCAGGTCGAGATGTCAGAGCAAGCTACAAGCAAAGTCGCAAATAAAATCATAGCCGCGTAGCGCTTTTTTGTCCACCATTTTTGACCAGAAACTGATGCTAACCAAAAAAATCGAAGCTTGTTTATGTTACGGGCGCGTTAAATCCTCGAGTTAAAGAAATCGCGCGGTCGACTTGATCAGCCATTCGTCGGCGTATAGTCTTATGCCTGTGAAAAACGGCGCTCTCGAAAGCAAAGAGATGGATCGCTTGCAGGGTCAGTATCAGGCGCTTCTGGAAGTTTCACAAGCGATCGCCTCACGCCGCGAGCTCGATCAACTCTTTGCCGACCTGGCGCCCCGTCTACATAGCGTGGTGCAGTTTGATTTTGCCAATCTGATTCTTTATGACCCCGCCCGTAAGGCCTTGAAATCACACGTTCTGGAGACGCCGGATCCGGCTTATACCTGTCCCGACGGCGATTGTCCGATGGAGACGCCCGGAGGGTGGGTTTGGCAAACGCAACAGCCTTGGGTGGTTTCACACCTCGCCGCCGACACAAAGTTTCCTGAACTGGCACAGTGGCTATGTGATCGTGGCGTGCAATCGCTCTGCGTCGTTCCCGTCACCACTGCACTGAGAAAATTGGGCGCCCTCGCTTTTGGCAGCCGATTGGAAGGCGCCTATTCCGAGGCGGACGTCATTTTCTTGCAGCAAGTCGCCAGGCAAGTCGCTGTGGCGGTGGATAACGCAGGTAATTTTGCCGAGGCTCAGTCGGTCCAGGAACAACTCAAGAAAGAGCGCGATCGGTTGGGGCTTTTGCTCGATGTCAATAACGCAGTGGTTTCTGTGCTTGACTTGCATGAGTTGCTCAAAGCCGTATCCGATGCGCTGCGCCGGTTGATGCCGCACGAATACGCTAGCCTTTCGCTCTACGATGCGGACACCGATACGCTGCAAATCCACGCTTTAGACTTTTCCGTGAGCAAAGGATTGCTCCAGGAGGGACTGAAAGTGCCCGTCGAAGGGTCGCCGACTGGGCGAGCGATCAAGACCCGCCAGCCGGTTTATATTAGCCGGGCCGACATCGAGGAGTTCGGTTCCGATATCGCCCGGCGGATTCTTGCTGAGGGACTCAGGTCCGCATATTGCCTGCCGCTGATTTCACACGGCCGGCCGCTCGGCACATTGGTGGTTGCCAGTCTTACCGACGACGTGTTTCCCGAAAAGGATGCGCGGTTGCTGGAGCTCGTCGCCAAGCAGATCGCCATCGCGGTGGAGAATTCTCTGGCCTATCGCCGCGAAGTGGAGCGGGCCAACAAGCTGAGCGAAGAGAAGCTCTACTTGCAAGACGAGATTCGCTCGAATTACGATTTTGAAGAGATCATCGGCGAGAGTCCAGCGCTCAAGCGTATTCTCGAACAATTGGAGACGGTGGCGCCGACCGACTCGACGATTCTCATCCTCGGCGAGACCGGGACGGGAAAGGAGTTGATCGCTCGCGCCATCCATAATCTGAGCGCGCGGCGCGAGCGCACCCTGGTCAAGGTCAACTGCGCGGCGATTCCGACCGGGCTGCTCGAAAGCGAGCTGTTCGGGCATGAGAAGGGGGCTTTTACTGGAGCCATCGCTCAACGCGTCGGCCGCTTCCAGTTGGCGCACGGCGGTACGCTGTTTCTCGACGAGGTGGGTGATATTCCTCTGGAACTGCAGCCGAAGCTTTTGCGCGTTCTTCAGGAACAAGAGTTTGAACGGCTCGGCAGCGCGCGTACTATCCGCGTTGACGTCCGTCTGGTCGCCGCCACCAATGTGGATCTGGCTCGCAAGGTGACCGACAACCAGTTCCGCGCCGACCTCTATTACCGGCTCAACGTTTTTCCCATCGTCATGCCGCCGCTGCGCGAGCGCCGCGAGGATATCCCGCTGATGGTCCGATATTTTGCCCAGAAATACGCACGCCGCATGAAAAAACCGATCGATCGGATACCGGCAACTTCGATGGCGGCATTGACCGAATACAGCTGGCCCGGCAACGTGCGCGAGCTGGAAAACTTCGTGGAGCGCGGCGTGATTCTGTCGCGGGGAGCGGATCTCGACCTGCCGTTAGCCGAGTTAAAACCATCCAACCAAGCCGCCCCGGTCGTGCCATCAAGCGGTTTGGCGACCCTCGAACATGCCGAACGCGAACATATCATGCGCGTGTTGACAGAAACCGATTGGGTGATCGGTGGACCCACCGGCGCCGCGGTCCGGCTCGGGATGAAGCGCACCACACTGCAGTCGCGGATGAAAAAGCTCGGTATAGCCCGCGCGAGTTGAAACTGCATTTTTGACAGATCACCGCTACTCTGAATGCAAAGCTGCCGCAAATGATTTTTCTCGACACGGGCCGATGCCGGCGCGGTACGGAATCTTTGACGCTCAGGCGACGTCGATTTTGAACGCGTTCAAAACGGTGCCGACCGCGCCGATGATTTCCATTTCGAACTTGACCAAGACCTATGCATCGGGGCTTCAGGCGCTGAAACGGGTCGATCTGGAAATCCGCAAAGGGGAGATCTTCGCCTTGCTGGGCCCTAACGGTGCCGGCAAGACGACGTTGATCAGCATCATCTGCGGTATCGTCACGCCGACTTCGGGAAGCGTCCTTGCCGACGGCCAAGACATCGTGCGCGATTATCGCGCGGCTCGGTCTACGATCGGTTTGGTACCTCAGGAACTGACCACGGATGCCTTCGAGTCGGTGTGGGCGACGGTGAGCTTCAGCCGGGGACTGTTTGGCCGCGCGCCAGACTCGGCCTACATCGAGAAAGTGTTGCGTGATCTCTCTCTGTGGGAGAAACGCAAAGACAAGATCATGACTCTGTCCGGTGGGATGAAGCGACGCGTGCTGATCGCCAAGGCGCTCGCGCACGAACCGCAGATCCTTTTCTTGGACGAGCCGACGGCGGGCGTCGACGTGGAGCTGCGCCGCGACATGTGGGCGCTAGTGCGAACTTTGCGCGACAGCGGCGTGACGATCATTCTCACCACGCATTATATCGACGAGGCCGAAGAGATGGCCGACCGGATCGGCGTGATCCACAAGGGCGAGCTGATCGTGGTCGAAGATAAAGCGAAGCTGATGAAAAAGCTCGGCAAAAAACAGCTCACGCTCCATCTGGTCGAGCCGCTGGCGGCGATTCCCCCCGAGCTGAGCGATTGGCATTTAGCGCTTAACGCTGCCGGGTACGAGCTCGAATACGCTTTTAACACCAACGAGGAGGGCAGAGACATTTCGATGTTGCTCAAGCGCCTGAACGAGCTCAGAATCGAGTTTAAGGATCTGAACACTCGACAAAGCTCGCTCGAAGACATCTTCGTGAGTTTGGTGAGCGACCGCTCGTGAGCCCGGCGGCGAAACCGTCTGTATTTAACCGGTACGGCGTTTGGGCTATCTACAAGTTCGAGATGGCGCGCGCTCTGCGTACGTTGTGGCAGAGTTTGGCGACTCCGGTGATCACCACCTCGCTCTATTTCGTCGTGTTTGGCGCCGCGATCGGCTCGCATATGACCGAGGTGGACGGCGTCGCCTACGGCGCCTTCATCGTGCCCGGATTGATCATGCTGTCGCTGTTCACCGAAAGCATCTTCAACGCTTCTTTCGGCATCTATTTCCCCAAGTTCACCGGGACGATTTATGAGCTGCTCTCCGCGCCGGTATCCTATTTGGAGATCGTGCTTGCCTACGTCGGCGCCGCCGCGACGAAGTCGGTTATCCTGGGCGTGATCATTCTAGCGACGGCGTGGCTGTTCGTGCCGATCAAGATTTTGCATCCGTTGTGGATGGTCGCTTTTTTAGTGTTGACGGCGACCACTTTCAGCCTTTTCGGCTTCATCATCGGCATCTGGGCGAAGGGCTTCGAGCAGTTGCAGATCATTCCTATGTTGATCGTGACGCCGCTGACTTTTCTCGGCGGCGCGTTCTATTCGATCGACATGCTGC
>JBLMXG010000173.1:0-11025 GCA_050257635.1 Chloroflexota bacterium | reverse complement strand
CTACGGCGGCTTTGAACTTGTCTTGATTGAGCTGCGCGATGACCTGGCCGGCCTTCACCTTGGTATTGAAATCGGCCGACAGCTTATCGATGGTCCCCGACACCTGGCTGCCCACTTGAACCGTCACCACCGCTTGCAGCGTCCCAGTCGAGGAAACCACTTGCCGCACATTAGCCTTGCGCGCCGGCACCGCGAGGTAGGGAGATTCGCCCGTGGATCCGCTCATGCGCAAAAAAGCAAAGCCGGCGCCCCCGGCCACCAGCAACAAAACGATGAGCACGACGAGCTTTTTCAATTTCATTAACCCTCACATAATAAGCGAAAGACTTTCGCGGCAAAGTCATTGGGGTCTCGCCGGGTCAACCGTTTATAGGTCAAGCCGGTGGTGATTTCGGCGTTGGCTTCCTGATCTTCAATGACCTGCTCCAGCGCCACTCGGAAGCGTGACACCGGCGCCGCGCCGGTCATCTCGAACTCGAGTTCCTGCACGCTGCCTTTGAGATAGTAATTCACCCGATAATCGCTGATGATGAAAGTCACCTTGCCGCCGTTTCTGAGATTGATCGCCGTCGAGCTGTTTTTCCATACCGCCATATCGAGCGTCGAAGGGTTCTTGGCAATGATCTCGTAATAGGACAACAGCGCCGGGTGGGGCCAGCCGGCGTCGTCGACCGTGCAAATCGGAATGATCTTGCCTTCCTGGCTTGCGATGTCGGCGCCGCCCAAACGTTCGATCAGCGCCGGCGTCAATTCTTTCCCGATCATTTTTGACATGGTCGATTTCCAATCTTTCCTGGGCGAGGGGCACCAGTCGCCGGTCTCTTATTCCAGATTAAGCTCCTGGCGCTTGCCAAAGCCTTGCCGGTTGTCGATGAAGAAAAGCTTCTCGGGCGAGACGCGGTAGAACTTGACTTTGAGAAAAGCCTGGTAAAACACTCCGCTCGCAGGATCGGTAAAAAGCTTGATGACATCGGCATACTTGCGCGCGTAAACCGTCATGGCTTTAGCCTTCTCCAAGACGCCGTCTACGAGCGTGGCTCGGCCTTCGAGTTGAATGCCCTGGATCGCGCGCCAGTCCTTATAATCTTCTTGAATCGTCACCGCAACTCGCGAGTTAACCGACAGGTTCTGACCGTGGCGCGACTCCGGCGAAGAGAAAAAATAGAGATCAAGCTTGTCGTTGGCGTAAAAGACCGTCGCTGCCCAGGGAATGTTCTCAGCCGAGGTCGCCAGCGTCATGGTGTTGTGCGCGCGGAGGTAGTCGAGAATTTGCTGCTTCAAAGGATCGGCCATGGGCGTTGGATTGAGCACGTCCAAATCGAATAACGAAACTCCTAACCCGCTTTGCGCGCCAGCGGCGCTCGGCGCAACTCGGCCAGATTCGCCGTCCCGGCACACAGCATGCTGACCTTGAGCTCATGAATGATGCCGGAAATGTATTCGACCACCTTGGCGGACGATTCCAATGCAGCGGCCAAGAGCGGTTGGCCGAAAGCGGCGATGTCGGCGCCCAGGGCAATCGCCTTCGCGATATCCACGCCGCTGCGAATGCCGCCGGAAGCGACGATTTGCATTTTGGGCAATGCCTTGCGCACGCTGATCAGCGCCTCCTCGGTAGGAATGCCCCAGTCGGCAAAGGCGGTATCGGGTCGCTGCCCTTGCTTGGCCGCGCGCTGGGCCTCGACCGCCGACCAGGAGGTGCCGCCCTTGCCGGCAATGTCGACCGCTTTTACGCCGGCATGCTGCAACCGCTTGGCGACGTCAACGGAGATGCCGTTGCCGACCTCTTTGACGACCACGGGAACTTCGAGCTCCCGGCACACTGCGGCAATCTTATCGCCGAGGCCTTTGAAGTTGCGGTTGCCCTCCGGCTGAACCGCTTCCTGAAGGACATTGAGATGGAGGATCAGCCCGTCGGCGCCGATCATCGCTACGGCGCGCCGGCAATGCTCCACGGTGTAGCCGTAATTGAGCTGCACCGCTCCCAAGTTGCCGAACAAAAGAATATCCGGCGCGATGTCTCGGACCTCAAAGGACGTCGCCGCGGATGGTTCTTCGATAGCGACGCGCTGGGATCCCACGCCCATGGCAAGGCCCAACGCTTGGGCGGCTGCGGCCAGATTGCGGTTGACCTTGCGCGCCAGGTCGAATCCTCCTGTCATCGACGAAATCAAGATCGGCGCTTTGATCGGCTTGCCGAGAAAAGTCGTGCTTAGATCGATCTCATCGATATCGAGCTCGGGCAGAGCGTTGTGGATGAAGCGGTAGGCTTCGAGCCCGGTGCTCGATGGGCTAGCAACGCGTTCGCCATCGAGGCAAAGCTCGAGATGCTCTTTTTTGCGCTGCTGGGTTTTCGTAAGGGCGTTCCTGCGCCGGTGGTTCGGCATGGGGTCGGCGGACGGGATCGATCAGCGTTGTTTTTTCGCGGCCGGCCGATCTTTGACGGCGGCTAGGGTGGGCGTCTTGCCGGCGTCCGGGTGGCGGCTCATGCCCTCGTCATCCCAGCGCTGGAACAAATCCACGTCGATATCGAACTGGTCGAGAATCCGGGTCACGGTTTGGTTGATCATGTCGTCCAAGGTTTTTGGCCGATGATAGAAGGCCGGCACCGGCGGAAAGATGATCGCGCCGATCCGCGTCAGCGCCGCCATCGCTTCCAGATGGCCCAGATGGAGCGGGGTCTCACGCACCACCAGCACCAGCTTTTTGCGCTCCTTGAGCACCACGTCTGCGGCGCGCACCAAGAGATCGCCGCCGAGGGAATGCGCGATGGCGCCCATGGATTTCATTGAGCAAGGAGCGATCACCATGCCCTCGGTGCGGAACGAACCGCTCGAAATGCTGGCGCCGACGTTGTTGAAGTCGTGCACCACGTCGGCCATCGCCTCGACGTCCTTCACCGCATACGGCGTCTCCACTTGGATGGTCATGCGCCCGGCTTTGCTCATGACCAGATGGGTTTCGATGTCGTCCATCTTGGCGAGAATTTCCAGCATGCGCACGCCGTAGATCGCCCCAGTAGCGCCGGAGATGCCGATGATCAGTCGCTTCTTCTTGTTCAATGGAGGAACTCCCAGGTCAACGGATCGCCGTCGCGCACGCCCAGATGATCTTTCAAGCGCACCGGCGCAACGATCTCGATTTTGTCGCTCGGATAATCTTTCACTTCAGGCAACAGGATCGCCCCCGCGATTTTCTCGGAGGCCGAGTCTGAGCTGCTGAATATTTCGATCGGATAGAGCCGCGCGCTGCAGAAGCCGCCCTCGGCCGACGCCAGCCCCATGCCGGCGGATTCCGTTTGGACGCGGCGCCAGGTCTCTTGATCTGCCGAAGTACGGGGACGGACGTTGAGAGTTGCCGGGAACGGGCTGAAGCCCAGACTCTGCGCCAAGCCCTGCCGCACCCATTCCAGGACCATAAACGACGAGGCCAATCCCAGATCGGAAAAGATCACCCCGGTCATCCGCGCCATGATGCCATGCCTCAATGACCGGAGAGCGAAGCGGCCTCGCCGCCGCGGCGAACCTTGATCACTTCGGCGAGGATCGAAAGCGCGATCTCGGCCGGCGTCTCGGTCGCGATGTCCAAGCCGATGGGCGCATAAACCCGCTCGAGCAGCTCGTCGGAAATCTTGTCTTCGTCGCGAAATCTCTGAAAGCAGGCCTTGATCCGTCGCCGGCTGCCGATCATGCCGAGGTATTTTGCCGGACTGCCGATAATCACGCGCAGGCAAGGCTCATCGTAGGCGTGGCCGCGCGTGATCAACACGATGTAACAGGATGGCGTGATCGTCATCTCCTTGAGCATCTGCGCCATGTCACCGACCAGCACTTCGTCGGCGTCGGGAAAACGCTCGCGGTTGGCATAAAGCAGACGGTCGTCGATGACTGTGACGTAAAAATCCAGGACTTTGGCGATCTTGACCAGCGGCACGGCGATATGACCAGCGCCGACCACGATCAGCTTCGGCGGCGCCGGCATCACTTCGAAGAAAATTTCCAGTTTGCCGGCAACGTCGGGAACCTCTAGCGAAACGAGCTTGGATTTTTCCTCGCGCAGGCGCGCTGCGCTTTCCTGAACGATCGCTAGCACGACCCGGGCATCGCCGATGTTCTCGCCGCGCACCACGCCGTCGCGCAACAGGCATTTCGCGCCCGGCTCGACCCGCACATCTCCGGCTACTTCGACCACCGTGGCGAGCACTGCTGCGGCGCCCTGCTCGCTGATCTGAACCAGTTCTTCGGCAAGCGAGCTCATTTTCCCGCGGCCACCTCTTGATCCCGCTCTTTCCACCAGGGGTCGATGAAGACGTTCATGATGCCGCCGCACACCGCCGGACTATCCGAGGAGATGTCGTCGAGCAGATCGACGCGCACGGTCCGCGGCTTGCGCGTGCGGATGACTTCAATGGCCTCGCGCTTGACATCGGCCTCGCCGCAGCCGCCGCCAATGGTGCCAAGGATTTCGCCCCAAGCGGTCACCACCATCTTGGCGCCGACTTCGCGCGGCGTCGAACCCTTGGTCGACACGATCGTGGCCACTGCCAGGGTTTCACCCTTGTCGAGAAATTCCTTGACCTGGTGATAGACGGAGTCTCGCTTCTTTGCGTCCGGCCCGCCCTCTTCGTAACATGTTCCTGGTCCTGCCATAACTCCTCCCGCTAGAAACTAGGGTATTGGAGCGACGGAGTCATGCTTATCAACCCTCTACTCCAGCGCTCCATTGCTCCGACACTCCAATGGTTTTTTATTCACGCCACCATCATTTGCAGTGTCCGCCCAAGGGCAACAAGACTATTAACGTTGTGCACCGACAAAAACAAATCCAGGTACGGCAGCGCCGCTTGCATGCCTTTGCACAGCGGCTCGTAGTTTTCGCTCGCCAATAGCGGATTGAGCCAGATGATTTTTTTACAGCGCCGCTTGAGATCCTGCATCTCCCGTTCGAGCAGGCTCACGTCGCCGCGGTCCCAGCCGTCGCTGATGATCACCACCACGGTCCGATGGGTCACCATGCTCGGCGCAAAATTGCGGTTGAAGGTGTGCAGCGAACGGCCGATGTTGGTGCCGCCGGACCAGCCGAGGATGCTGCCGGAAATTTTTTCCAGCGCGTTGACGATATCCTTGGTGCGAATGAGATGGGTGATCCGGCTGAGCGACGTGCTGAAGACGAAAGTCTCCACGCCCCACAGCTCATTTTGCAGGCCGTACATGAATTGGATCAAAAACCGGCTATAGCAATCCATCGAGCCGCTCACGTCACAGAGCAGCACGACTTTGGTTTTCTTGATGCGTTTCTTGCGATGGACCAGATCGATCACCTCGCCGCCGTACTTCATGCTCCGGCGCATGGTCCAGCGCGGGTCCACCGTGTTGCCCTTGCGGCCGATCTTTTTGCGCCGGCTGATCTGCGTCGCGATCTTGGTGGCGATCAGCAGGATCGCGCGCGCGATGGCGCGGCTTTCTTCCACGCCCATCTCGCTAAAGTCCTTGCGGTTCATCAGTTCCTGCGGGCTGTACGTGGGCACCGTGAACTCGTCGAGATTATCCAGCTGCAGGTTTTCGTTGGCGACGCTTTCCGCCGCCGCTTCTTCCAGGCCACCCTCTTCGTCGCCGCCCTCCGGCGCGTCCGATTCGGTCGGTGTGCCTTGGATTTCCATGGTCTCCATCGGCACCCGCTCGTAACTCTGCTCGCGCCAAAAACAATCGAAAACCATATCGAAGACCGGAAAATCTTCCTTTTGCGAGACTAAATTGGCCCGCAGCAAGGCGCGGAAATCCGCTTTCTCGCCGATGTCGACCAGCTCCATCGAACGGGACGCGTCGAGCACTTGGCTCAAGCTCACCTTGACGCCGAGATCCTTGAGCGCGCGCGCAAATGCCATCACGTTCGGCAAGGTGCCCTTGCCGCGCGCCGAGGCGACGCGGTTGACCGCAGCGGCGACGCTTTCGGGAGTCACATCCATGGCGTTTAGCTCACCAACTCCGGCGAGACCCGCAACAAAGCCTCGAGATTCAACTGTCGGCTTTCGACCTGCTCGCGCAGGTGATGCAAGTCCTCGCGATACTTGAAAACACAACCCATGGTCTCGACGACGCTCTTGTCGTCGAGATTTTTCCGATTGAGCGCGATCAGGGCCGAGGCCCAGTCCAGGGTCTCGGCCACCCCGGGCCGCTTGTAGAAATTCATCTCGCGGACCTTCTGCATGAAAGCGCAAATCTGCTGCGCCATGCGCTGCTCGACCTGGGGAAATTTGGTGGTGATGATCTCGTATTCCTTTTCGAAAGTCGGATACTCGATCCAGTGGTACAGGCAGCGCCGCTTGAGCGCGTCGTGAATCTCCCGGGTGCGGTTCGAGGTGAGAAACACATAGGGGCGATGCTTTGCCGCCACAGTGCCTAGCTCGGGAATGGTAATTTGGAAATCCGACAGGACTTCCAACAAGAACGCCTCGAACTCCATGTCCGCGCGGTCGATCTCGTCGATCAGGAGCACCGGCGGAGTGCTGCCGTCGGTCTGGATCGCTTCGAGCAGCGGCCGTTTGATCAAATATTCCTCGCTGAAGATTTCCGTTTCTACCTTGGCTTTGTCGCCATGCTCGACTTCCTCGAGTTTGATGCGCAGCATCTGCTTGGGATAGTTCCATTCATACAACGCAGTATTGGCATCGAGACCCTCGTAACATTGGAGCCGGATAAGCTTGGCATCGAGCACTTTCGCGAGCACTTTGGCAATCTCGGTTTTGCCGACCCCCGCCTCGCCCTCCAAAAGCAGCGGCTTGCCCATGATCAATGAAAGGTAGACGACCGTCGCCAAGGCGCGGTCGCAGACATACTTTTCCTTGAGAAGAATCTCCTGGACTTTTTCAATTGAAAGTTGATTTGGATTCACGCTCTCCCTCACCCTGTAAATTTTGCTCCCAACCGAGCCGCTATCCGGCTCGTGGTTTTCCCGATCCACCTGGCTAATTTTAACCCGCTAGTTAAAAACAAGTAACCATAACCCCTTAGCCCATTTCGATCAACGTCACAAACCCGGGCAGTGCTGTCGACACGGGCGAATCGTTGGAAAAGCTGCCCACCTAAAGCAAGAAGTACCCGATGCAAAGAGGAGAAACGGGAAGCGCAAAATTTAGGGCTTAGCGGAGGCCGGGCAAATTGCCGCTACCGTTTTATCTAATTTACAATTGTAACAAACTGGAGGGGCTTAGCAAAATTCTCTAAAGGACGTGAGGAATCGATTACACTGGATACGGCGACCGTCGACTGTTAAGCGCGCATTTTGTTCAATGAAGTGCATTCGGGCAGGAAAGCGCTATCTTATCTCAACCCGGTTTAGTAAGAGCAGCAGCCACTTAGCGCGAGCCGGTTTAGTATGCGACAACGTAAGCCTGCTTAAACGAAGCCCGATCAACCAACGCTTGTCTTAGTTGATTGGCTGTTTGCAGCTCGGTCACTCGTCCAACCCGAACACGAAACCAAGTCTTGCCCTCGGTTTCAAAGGTCGCGATGTAGGCGTCGTAGCCGTTTGACCGCAGCCCGTCGACAATGGGCTCAGCGTCCTTTTTGTCAGCCAGCGACGCTACTTGCACGGTCCAGTGCCGGCTATTTTTTTGTCGATCAGACGACTTGCTCTCCCTCCGGGTCGATGGTGTTGTATTGTCCGTCGAGAACGAAAGCAGGTAGGGAGGCTGAGCCGGCGATCGTTTTACTGCGGGAACTTCGCCAGACCGTTTTTCGATCGGGTAATTAACCGGCAAAGCGCCCGGCCGAATCGTCGGGCTCGGCGCCTCCGGCAACGATGGCAGGTCCGCTGCATCCTCTTCCGTCGTACTCGTGGAAATCCCCGTGACCGCGCCAGATTCCGGACTCAACGAAGCGCCAGTGCGCGGAGTGACAGCGCTGGGCGCCGGTTTTTCACTTTGAGGTGCCCGCTTTTCGCCTTGCGGTGTCGGCTCTGTCGAAGGTGTCTCATTCGCTGGCGGAGGCTTGGGTTGAGATTTGGCGCGGTCGCGCTCCATGCGCTCGAGTTCATTGCGCACCGCGTTTAATTTCGATTTGAAGTCTTCGGTAACTTCACGAGATTCGGTTCGGTTGCGAACCACCCGTGGCGTTATCAGCATGATCAATTCAGTGCGATTGCTGGAATCGTTGGTCGTGCTAAAAAAACGCCCGATGACCGGGATGTCCATTAAATACGGAATTCCGGAACGTCCCCTACTTTTTTGCTCGCCGATGAGGCCGCCGATCACCAAGGTTTCGCCATCGTGAACTACTGCCGTAGTCTCGGCATCTTGCGTGTTGAACGACGGAAAGGAGTCCTGGCCCACGGTAACGTCCTCACCGCGCGCGCTCACTTCCGCTTTGACCTGTAAATTCACCAGGCCTTGCGAATTTACTTGCGGAATGATGGTCATGATTCTACCGGTGTTGCGATATTGAACCGTAGTGCTCGAGGTAATCGTCCCCCCCGATACCGGAGACTGTACCGTACCGGTTGGGATCGGCTCCTCGCTTCCCACCTGAATGCGCGCCGGCCGATTGTCGCTTGCGAGCACGCTCGGCGACGATATGATCTTGACGCGAGAGTCCGTCGCTGCGGCTCTGATCAGCGCCGACACCGTGTTGTCCCCGACGACGGCACTGAGGCCGCTCGACGGCCCGAACGCCTTGCCAAAGAGATCTCCGAGATTTCGTATCGCGGCGTTGGAGTCAAACGTCTTGCCGAAAATCGTTTGTCTTGGCTTGCGAAAGATCTCGTAGTCGACACCGAAATCCTCGGAATCTTTTAGGTCGATCTGGAGAATCATTGCTTCGATCAATACCTGCCGCGGGATCGCGTCGAGATCTTTTAAAATATTCTTGATGTTTTGAAACTCCTGCACCGTGCCGTAAATAATCAGCGAGTTGGTCGACGGATCAGGGACTATTCTTAGCTGCTCCTGCTGCGCTGGGGCCCCTGGTGCGGCGGGTCGGGACACGCCGGGCAGCGGTTGCGGCGCGGCTGGTTGAGGCGAAACAGCAACCGGCGGCGCGACCTGCCCGGGCGTCGGAACCGCAGCGTAAGCCCCGAGCGGTTGGCTTGTTTGCCCGAACGATCCGGGAGCACCAAATGACGATGTGCCCATGGTGCCTCTTCCCGCCCCGGTCAAACCTGACGTCCCGCCAGGAGTTGAGCGATGCAAATCTTGCAGCGTGGGCGTGCTGCTTCTTGTACCCGTCGAGGGCTGTCCCAACGCCTGGCTCAACACGTCGGCCAATTCGATCGCTTTGCCGTTTTCCACCGGATATATAAAGATGCGCCGCCCCGGCCCTTCGGCGACGATATCGATGCGGTCCAGCCAGCGCTTCGCGTAGGTCCATGCCGCTTCGCTATGGCTGATGACCAGGAGTTGGTTGATCCGTGGCAGCGCTATGAATTCCGCGGCAAAATTCTCGGCCTGCGGTGCTGACGAGGCGAAGGATTGCATGACTTTGGTCATCTCCTGGGACAGCTCTTCCGCGCTCGCCACTTTAGGCTGATAAATTTCCATTCGCGTTCCAGCAAAAACTTGCACGTCGATCAGGTCGGCAATTTCCATCAGGCGCTGGATATTGGATGGTAAATCCATGACGATCAAAAAATTGCCCCGGGGGTTGTCAATAATTTCTCCCCCTGGCTGGACGAAAGGCGTCAACAGCCGCTTCATTTCCGCTACCGAGAAAAATCGCACCGGAATCACTTGCAGCGCAAAGCTGTCTTCCTTGCTCTGCCCCACCGGCCGCGCCAAACCTTTGCCCTCCTTGATCGGCATAATGTGATAGAGATTGCCGGTGCGCACCGCCACGGCACCGTTCATACGCAGCACTTGATGAAATACCGGAAGCAAATCCTCTGCGCGCAATGGCTGCGCGCTGTTGATCGTCACCGTACCTTTGACCTCGGGATCTATCGTATATGTGAGTCCGAGCTGCTGGGCGATGATATGGATGATTTCCACCAGGTCGGCGCGGTTGAAGTTTAAGGAGATCATACCGCCGGAAGGAAACGGCGGCGCACCGGAGATGCGACGCTGCGGCGCCACCGGCTTAGCTTGAGAGGGCGACGCCGATTCTGGAACGGGTTGAGCTTGAGACTGCGGTTGGGGGCTCCCCTGCGGCGCGGCCTGACCCGGGGGTTGGCTCGGAATGGGAATTCGGCGCGGGACGATCGGTGCGCCCGAAGCAGGCGGAGTTCGCGGTTCTGCGCCGGGCTGCGGTTGAGAAGTGCCTGGAGCCGATTGGCCGGTCTTAGCATCCGGCTGGACCGATGGCGGCACCTGCTGCGCGGCCAAGGGAATCGCGATGCCCAGCACCGAAGCCCATGCCATAAACCCTGCCAAGCGCAATGCTGCCATCGACATACCCCTCCTGAAATTCATGAGTTGGGAGCCGGATTCCCCGGCAGTGGGATTCGTCCGCGCCGGGGTAGGTTTGGGATGACCCGAGGGCCCGGTCCCGGTGCGATAACAGCCGGCGGAGTCGCCGGTCGAGGCAGGCCCGCCCTAGGTGGCGCCACCTCAACTTTGCGAAAATAATCCAACACCAACTCAACCCGCGCCGCGTCTTTGGTGAAAACAACTCTCTTATCAGCAATCTCGGATAATCTATAGCCTTCGACGTTATCGCCGAGCCGCAGCCGCAAAGTTCCCGCCGGTTGGGCTGGTGTTGCCTGCCCGGGAGTCGGGTTCCCGCCTTCTTGCAAGACTGCCGTCCGATTGTTGCCGATGATTACGGTACCGACCAAGATCATGTTGCGGATGCGCTGTGACGCCCGAGAACTCTCCTCAGCCTCCCGTGTAGCGCCGGCACCCCGCTCTGGGTCGAAAAGATTTTTCGCCACGATCGCATCCGTGTTTAATGGCGCTTTGGGCAGCGCCAAACTTTGTTTTTCCGTGACTCGCGCCGACGATTCCAGTTTGTTCGGGACTGGCAGGTCCCAGGGAGCGCTTTTCCACGAGACGTAAGTACTCCAGCCGACAAACGCGATGGCGGCCGCCAGAAGAAT
>JBLMXG010000172.1:0-5943 GCA_050257635.1 Chloroflexota bacterium | reverse complement strand
AGGTATCAAGCCGCACCGATCGCTATTTCCTCCCAACATTCGACATGGAAAGGCGATGGCACAGCGAGTTTGACTGGGTATTACGCCGCTGGTAGTCTGTATATACAATTCGGAACGGAGGGGCTCATGGCAAAGGCACTGACGTCGTTAAGGCTCGATGATCGGCTTGTGAGAAGAGCCCAGAAAGTCTTAGGAGCGAAGAGCAGAACGCAGACTATTGAAATGTCTCTGGAAGCAGTCGTCGAGACCGAAAAACATCGCAAGCTCATCAAACGGTACAGCGGAAAAGCAAGGCCGGGCGACTTTGACCGCAGCTAATCTTGCCATACTCGACACCTCGGTCTACATCGACAATCTGAGATCCGGGCGCTTTAAACAGGAGATCCTGGATCTAAAGTTCGTCATCCGTTGCAGCGCCGTCGTGTTGGCCGAATTGTGTCGGGGCGCTCGATCTCGGCCGATGAGGAGGTTCGTCGACGATCTGGCGAAGAACCTTCGGGTCATCGCGCCGAACGAAAGGGAGTGGATCCAATCAGGGCGAATCGTTAACCGGATTGTTACGGGGAAAGGATATGACATTCAGAAAGCCCGAGAGCTTCATTTTGATGTGTTAATCGCGCTGACGGCTCGGCGAATCGGCGCCTACCTTATCACCTGCAACGTTGATGATTTTACCGCCGTTCGTGAATACTTGGATTTTAACCTTGTTTGCTGGTAGCGGCCTTTAGCCAGCATCGCCCCCTACGAAGCGCCCACGCGCGAGCCACACCACGAGCATAGGAAAGTACCAAAGTCAGGCTTTGACCGCGGAATTTCTTCTGTTTGCTCAAACTTTTAGGAGAAAAATCATGAGTGCATTAAGTCTTCGACTCCCCCACTCTTTGCACGAACGAGCGCGGACGTTGGCGCGGCGTGAGGGGATTTCCATTAATCAGCTGATTTCCACGGCGTTGGCTGAAAAAATGTCGGCGCTTCTGACTGAAGAGTATTTTCGAGAACGTGGGCGACGCGCCAGTCGTGCGAAGTTTGTTGCCGCATTGGCTAGAGTTCCGGATGTCGCGCCTGAAGAGCGCGATAAATTGGCCCGCTCAACGGCGAGCAAGAAGTGCCGCACGACGCGTGGCCACCTGTTGCTCGGAAAAAACACCGCTCGCGTTTTTCGGGCGGCGACGGCGGGTGAGCGGTGACCGCTTGCCTATATCCTAGGCGCCCAGTTGACCGTGTTGCGGTTGGCGCTGAACAACTCAGAGAACTTGGACGAATCAAGGCAAGTTGCAAGACCTGATCATCCGCTTCTCTCCCTCAAAACCTGCGAGGTATCAGTTCCGTACCCATCTTCGGTTTAACCAACAACACATCTATGGTCGATTGGACGAGCCGCTTGATTTCAGGCGGCAACTTGGAAATGACGCGTGCGCATTCAGAGGTTTAACGCGCGAAAACTTTGCTCAACGCCGAAACACCTCGTCCGGCCGCAGCCATTTGCCCTTGCGCGCTTGGCGCATGGAAGTCCTCAGGGACTTCGCGGCATTTTCGTCGCTCAAAATTTCGAGCGTCTCGAGCAAGCCGGCATATTTCTCCATGCTCAGGATCACGGCCGCCGGGACACCATTCTTGGTGACGGCTACCGACTCATCAACGTGTTCAACTTGACGAATCAGCTCCAGCAAGTCGTTCTTGGCTTTGGTGATGGGAACGTATCTCGATATCTCGTTCATGATGGCCTCAATTACGGCTAGTATAATAGCCACTGCTGTGGTGTCCAGATTTCAGTAGGGCCGTGTGGCTCGCAGCAGTTCGAACGAGTTTGCCTGAATAGATCTTAGATGTCTCCGCCTATGATATATTCTCTCGCCGTGTACTTCACGTTGGCCGCGGTCTTACCCTCATTCAGTTCCTTTGCCTTGGCCCCGGCTTCTTCCAGCGTCGAGAACTCTACTATCCGGCCGTCCTTCTTAAGCCACGTCAGGCCCGAGCCGAGCTCGCGAGCCGGCGAGCGGTCACACAAAATCCTATACATTTGAACCCTCCTCATTGAATTGTCTTGCTGAACCTATTCGGGATTGAAAAATGCGCGGAAAGATAACTTGACTCAGCTTACGGCTTATCCGTTGAATAAGCAAGGCGAATCAGAGAGAGAAAAAATATACCGGGACTCTTTTTCAGTCCTATAGATGAATCTTACCCTTTCAGCAGCGCTTGAAGAGGATCTTAAGGATGTGTTTGTTTAGCGCCAAGGCCGAGGAGCCGCGGACCGCGAGCGTCGCGAGCAGGTCCGAAGGTCTTTCTGGAGCCGAGTGATTATGCGCCTCCGCTCAGCTTGGTTACGATCATACCGATCAACCAAAGAAAGCCGACCATCTGGACGAAAAAGAACCCGAAGCGTATCGATGCCATGGTATTTGTCTGAGTGAAGCATACATGAACCAGCGACTGCATCACGCGCGCAATCAGGATTGCTATCGCCAGGATATCGACGAGATTACCAGCCACATTTCCAACGTGCAGTGCAAAGACGATCGCGCCAAAGACCGGAAGATTTTCGATGCAGTTCGCATGTGCCCGCATCGCGCGTTTATACCAATCCTCTCCCTCGACCTGATCGGCGCGGAAATTACGTACCTCCACACGTCCCGTGAGAATGCGACTCCAACGGTATACGCCTACGGTTGCCGTCAACAACAGGACGGTCCAGGCAGCGAATCCTAGCAGCATCCATACTGGCAAGGTCACGACATCACCTCACGGTTCGCATGACTCTTAAAAGTGAACTGGCATGGGGAGCGAAAAGATGCGTATTGCCGCGCCCTACGCCATCACGATCACCATCCGCGTCGCGTTGTTTCCTCTCTCGACCGCTTCGTGCGCCTGGGCGATCTGGTCGAGGGTGAACTCCCGCACGGGCAGGTGTTTCAGTTTCCCGGCGCTCTGGAGGCGCTCGAAGTCCGCCAGCGCGCGGGCATACGCCTCGGCCGGCAGCTCGTACATATATATGAACTTGATGGTCGGTTGGTTCTGGATGCCCCAGCCCGCCGGAATCACACCCTCGGTCCCGCCCGCGCCGTAAACAATCACCGTGCCGAGCTTTGCCAAAATTTTTGCAAAGAGCGGCGCGTTTTTCGCGAAGTGCGGCTCGAGCAGGCGGTCGGCGCCTTTGCCGTTGGTCAGCTCCGCAACCCGCGCGCCGACGTCCTCGGCGCGAAAGTCGATGACCTCATCTGCGCCCGCCGCGCGCGCCGTCCGGCCCTTCTCGGCGCTTCCCACGGTCGCAATGACCCGCGCTCCTTCGAGCTTGGCAATCTGCACCGCGTAATAACCCACCGCGCCGGTTCCGCCTGCCACCAGCACCGTGCGGCCGGCGACCGGGCCGTCGCACAAAACGGAGTAATGCGCCGTCAGCCACGGCACGCCGAGCGATGCGCCTTCAGTGAAGCTACAGTTGTCGGGCAGCTTCACCGCGCGCTCTGACGGCAACACGCAGAATTCGGCGGCCGTGCCGAAGGCCCGCTGCCACTGCGCCATGTAAAGCCAGACGCGCTCGCCGATGCGCTGTTGCGGCACGCCCCCGCCTGCCGCAACGATTACGCCCGCGCCGTCCTGATGCGGCACGATGCGCTCGAACGGCATGCCGCGCCGGCGGATGCCGCTGCGCGTGTAGGTGTCGGTCGGATTCACGCCTGAGGCGTGGATCTTGACCTTCACTTCGCCTGGCCCCGGCATCTGATCCGGCAGCTCGCCGACCTTGAAAACCTTCGCTGCATCGCCCTGTTCCTCGTACCACGCTGCTTTCATTTGCTCCTCCTTCGGCCTCGCGCCATTGCGGGCTTTCGGGGAATCAAAGGCTGTATGTTGCAGGCCTTTTCCCGGTGGCACGTGCCGCAGTTGCTATACAAGTTTGCCCCCATAAAGGTTATGCGGCCCGTGGCGTTGCGATAATCTTGCACAGCTCGCGGTCCGAGGCGCCCAGGGTTATAAGGGAGCGGATCAACAAATCCAGGGAGACCGAGGGGTCACCGGCTTCCATCTTGGCGACGCGCGATTGGCTCGACCGAAGCTTCGCGGCAAGATCCACTTGCGACAAGCCCTTCACCTGCCGTCGTCGTCGCAAGCCTTCTGCAAGCCGAATTTTTAGTTCGATGTACGCAGACTCCTCGCTGGAAAGAGCTAAAAACTCCTTCACGGTACCTATTCTCCAGCCCTTTGCTTCCAAACGTTTTTTCTTTTCCTTACGCATTGTCGTACCCCTTGATTCTGCGCTTGCATGCGTCGATCACTGATCGAGGCGTCTGCGTGGCCTTCTTGCTGAAAACTTCCAAGATAACGATACATCCGAATCGATTCGATAAATAATCCGCCACGTAACTCTGGCATCGTTGATTCGCAATTCATGGCAGTGGGGACCAATCGACGGCATGGGTCTGGAATGTGGCATTCCCAGCATCTCACCTCGCTGCAATCGTCGGAGCAAGTGTCCCGCTTCCAATCTTGCTCCCGCCGAGAATGGCGGAGTCTTTATTTCTCCTTCCATCCAGACGAGCGGTTTATCCACCGAAGCCCCTACCGCACTGTATGTCATACCTGACATAACGTCAACACAACCGTGGAAAATAGGGAATAACCGGGCTGGCGTAACGGCGTCTTCAACGGTAAACGGCTCCCGATCGAGCGGGTTTCGCCGATAGGTTAGAGCGCTCACCCGAAAGAGCGCCGGTGTTTTCAGATTTGCCTTGACGGATGCTTCCAAGCTGAAATACGTTGTCGTTGGATTTTTTACTTCAGCGCTCACGCCGGCCGCTTGACCGGATCGGCTCAACCAGGAGGAGTCCATGAACAAATCGCCGCTTCAAGTTTGGGTTTGGGCTGCCGGCCTGCTCCTATGCTGCATCATCTCGCGCCCGCTCTTTGCCGCGACCAAACTTCGCGTCGGCTACAGCGCCATCACTACGACACAGGCGCCCCTGTGGGCGGCGGAAGATAGAGGGTTGTTCCGCAAGTACGGCATCGATGCGGAGCTTATCTATCTCAGCGGTGGGCCGAAAATAGCTCTGGCACTCGAATCCGAATCCATCCAGTTGGGCCGCTTCAATGTCAATTCCGCAGTCGACGCCCGTCTGGCGGGTGGCAATCTCGTCGTGATCGGCTCGTTTTTTGATTATTATTACTTCCAGATCTACGCCAATCCGGCGCTGCAACGCCCGGAAGATCTCAAAGGAAAAATCATCGCGGCAGGCACGGCGAGATCGGCGTCGGAATACGGCATACGCGACGCCCTCGGACACTTCGGCTTGAAAGAAGGCGAATATAAGATCCTTTACACGGGTGGCACCGACGCGCGCGTGCCAGCCTTGCAGCACGGGCTCGCCGACGCGGCGATCATTTCTCCGCCCAACGGATTGATCGCGCAGAAACTGGGGTTCAAGGAACTCATCAACTTGACGGAAATGAAGATCCTCTTCGGCTACGGCGGTCTGGTCGGAAAGGAAAGCTGGCTCCGTCAGAATCGCGAAACGGTGCTCGATTTTTTTAAAAGCTATCTGGAAGGCCTGGCGATCTTGCGCCAAGACCGCGAGTACGCGCTCAAGGTTATCAGCAAGTACTCGCGCATCAGCGATCGCGATATTCTTCTGGAAAGCTACCGGACCTGTGTCCCGCAAATCCCCACGCACCCTTATGTGAAAAAGGAAATCGTGGAAAAGGCCCTGAAGATGTCGAAAAACGAGGCGGCGCGCCGGGCCGACGCGGAAAAGTTTTACGACAACAGTTTCGTCAAAGCGCTCGATGACTCAGGCTTCCTGACGAACCTCTTCGGCAACAATTAACCTCGGCTTAAGCTCGGCTCACTCCAAAAATTGAAAACCCGACGCCGGCGATTCGATTCTAAGCCGGGGTTGTGTTACTACCTGGCCATGGACGGAAGTAACGCCGCGACGAAACCACAGCGCG
>JBLMXG010000171.1:0-4900 GCA_050257635.1 Chloroflexota bacterium | reverse complement strand
ATCGGCTCACCGGCAAGCTCGGTGGCCACCAGCGCCTCGGGTTGCAGCGCCTTGAGCGCATTTTTTTCCGCCGCCGTCGCCGGCAGATCCACGCGCGCGTAATGGGGACAGCCTAATGACTCAGTCAGTTCCTTGTACCAGGCGCTGGGATCGCGACCGGTGGTTGCAATGATTTCAGCGGCAAGCAGACAGAGAATAATGCCGTCCTTATCGGTGGTCCAGACCCGGCCGTCGCGGCAGAGAAAGCTCGCGCCCGCGCTCTCTTCACCGCCAAAGCAGATTGTGCCGTCGAACAAGCCTGGAGAAAACCATTTGAACCCCACCGGCACTTCGAACAACCGTCGATCGAGGCGTTCGACGACGCGATCGATGAGCGAGCTGCTCACCAGCGTTTTGCCGACGGCAGCGTCGCTGCTCCATTGCGGCCGGTGCGTCAGCAAATAATGAATCGCCGCGGCCAGGTAGTGATTCGGATTCATCAACCCCTGCGACGGCGTGACGATGCCGTGACGGTCCGAGTCGGCGTCGTTGCCCACGGCGACCTGAAAGCGTTCTTTGAGACCCACGAGACCGGCCATGGCATAGGGGCTCGAACAATCCATCCGGATCTTGCCGTCGTGATCCAGCGTCATGAAGCGGAAAGTCGGATCGATCTTGTCGTTCACCACAGTGAGATCGAGACCATACCGCTCGGCAATTTTTTCCCAGTAAGCGAGCGCCGCGCCGCCGAGCGGATCGACGCCGATCTTGACCTGCGCCGAGCGAATCGCGTCCACGTCGATCACCGCCGTCAGATCCTCCACATAGGGAATAAGCAAGTCGCTCTCGTGCGTGGTGGCAGCCGTGCAAGCGGCGTCGTAAGCAATTCGTTTCACCGTGCGGTTGTCGCCGCGCAAGAGCTCGTTAGCGCGACTTTGAATCCAGTCCGTGATGTCGATGTCGGCCGGACCGCCTTCGGGCGGATTGTACTTGAAACCGCCGTCGGCCGGCGGATTGTGCGACGGCGTCACCACGATGCCGTCGGCGAGCGTGGTCTTCTTATCGCGGTTATGATTCAGAATCGCGCGCGAGATCGAGGGCGTGGGTGTAAATCCGCCGTCGCGCTGAATGATCGTCTCGACGCCGTTGGCCGCCAGCACTTCGAGCGCGGTTCTTTGCGCTGGCCCGGACACGGCGTGAGTGTCCTTGCCCATAAAAAGTGGGCCAGCGATATTTTTGCTTGCGCGATAGTCGCAGATCGCCTGGGTGATGGCGAGAATATGCGCTTCGTTGAGCGTGCCGTCGAGCGGGCTACCACGATGGCCGCTGGTGCCGAAGCTCACGCGCTGCTGCGGATTGTCGACCTCCGGTTTGCGCTCGTAATAGGCATTCTCCAGCTGTTCGACGTCGATCAAGATATCGGCGGGTGCCGGCTTGCCCGCCAGCGGATGAATCGCCATGGCTCGTCCCTTTCTCGTGACTCTGGCGTTGCACCTTTATACAACGGCGCGCGTTTGGATCATAGCCAAAGCGCGCGCGGCGCGATGGTGAACGAGACGGAATGAACGACCTCGCAGCATGCTACAGGGAATTGTCTCCTGGCGATTAAAGATCCTTCAGCTTCGGCATCACCCGATCGGCAAACAGCCGGATGTTTTTGAGCGCCAGCTCCTGGGGCATGCCGCCGAAGTGAAACGTGCCGGAGAAAGTCGTGATACCGGCTTCTTCATGCCAGCGCTGGATGGTATCGCAACAGCGCTCCGGATCGCCGACAATGATGAACCCGCGCGCCATGTCGGAGCCGATGTCGCGCTCGGTGAGCCGCCGGCCGGGGTCGACGGCGTGATGAATGTCGCTGTAATTTTTCATGAACGGCGCCGCTTCGCGCATGCCCCGCTCGAAGCTGTCGGAGACGTAAATGTGGAACTTGCCGAGCACCTCGCGATCGACGAAATCATGGCCGCGGTGCGCCAGCGCGTCGCGGTACACTTTTACCAGCTCGCGCAGCGCGCCGGTCGACGGGTGAACGAAGGGCACCGTCATCAAGTCGTACCCCTGCTCGCCGGCCCAGCGAAAGGTCGCCTCGCTGCGGGTGGCGCCAACCCAGATCGGCGGATGCGGCCGCTGCACCGGCTTGGGAAGAACGTTGACATTCTCGAACGAATAAAACTCGCCGCAAAAATTGACCGGATGGTCCGACCAGGCCTGGCGGATGACCTCGGCGCTTTCATGAAAGCGCTGAGTTGTTTCGTTCTGGCTCATGCCGAACTTTCGATACTCCACCGGTTCGCTGCCCTTGCCGATGCCGAAGTCGACGCGCCCGTTGGAGACCACGTCGGCCATGGCATAGGCCTCGGCGAGATCGATCGGCCGGTGCAACGGCAGTACCGCTACGGCAACGCCGAGCCGGATACGGGAGGTTCTCTGCGCTATCGCGGCGAGAAACGTCGGCGGGTGCGGCAGAGTGCCGCCATAGCCGCCGAAATGATGCTCGGTAACCCAGGCCTGATCAAAACCGAGTTTTTCCACTTCGGTGATCTGCTCGAACATCCGGCGATAGAAATCCGGCAAGGAGCCGTCGGCCTCGGGCATGTAAGTGGGCAAGATATGCGTGCCGAATTTCATCGCGAGATTTCTTCCGCTAGAACAGAATCGCTTTCAATTTGGCCGACAGGCCGGCGTCGAGCTTGAAAATCCCCTCCACAGTTTTTCGCATGTCGTCTGCGGTTACCGGCGCCAGGCCAATCTTAGCCTTGTCCGCTTCGGCGATGAAGTCGGGATCTTTCACGGTTTCTTGCAGCGCTTTCTGAAGAATCTGCGCGCGGTCGGTGGGCGTGCCCGGCGGCAACGCGAGGGTTTTGGTGATTTTGCTCGGATAGTGAATGCCATATTCGATCAACTGTTTGGCCTCCGCGGTCTTGGCAAAATCGATGGCGAGGGGAACCTTGGGCAGGTCGGGAAACGGTTTCGGCACCGTCTGCAAAACGATCGTCACCGTGCCCGCTTCGATCGCTTTCTGCCAGGTGCCGCGCATGGAGTCCCAGCCCCAAGTCGTGCCGTCGATCTCGCCGCTCTCCGCCGCCAAGCGCATGTCCGCCGTGCCCTTATAACCGGAGATCACCTGGATCGGCAGATGAAGCGCGGCCTTGACCACTTTGACGACGTTATCGGTGCCGAACGCGCCCGGCCCGGTGGTGCCGAGCTTCACCGGCGTCTTCGCCGCGAACCATTTCTCCATGCTGTCGATGCCGCTTCTCTTGGTCAAAGCGATGGCGCTCTCGTCGCGCGCCACCGCGCCAACAAAGACGAATTTCCGCACGTCGAACTCGATACCCGGCTGGCCCATCACCTGGCTGTAGGCGAACCCGCCGCTGAAGTGGCCGAAGGTCAGGCCGTCAGGCTTGGCGACTTTGAAGATGTAATTGGCCGCGAGCAAGCTGCCGGCTCCGGTCATGTTCTCGACCAGAATCGTCGGATGACCGGGAATATACTTCGGCATATGGCGCGATAGCATGCGCGCCAACGCGTCGTAGCCGCCGCCCGGCGAAAAACCGACGATGATGCGAATGGTTTTACCTTCGTAAAAATTACTCTGCGCCTGCGCCGCGCTGGCAACAGCCACAGCGACAACCATTGCAAGAGTGAAAAACATTTTTTTCATGACCGCCTCTCCTCGGAATGAATTGAGCGCCCAGCGCCGGCGCTGGATTACGAGCTTCCCAAAGCTAGTGGAAGTGATAGGCGGGCGTCAAGTCTAAATAGCGTGAAGAATGAAGGTGATTTTCGTAGCTGCGGATTT
Organism: Chloroflexota bacterium; assembly: GCA_050257635.1. Lineage (GTDB taxonomy): Bacteria > Desulfobacterota > Binatia > UBA9968 > UBA9968 > DP-20. The sequence goes on along the minus strand of JBLMXG010000171.1, from coordinate 1,122 downwards.
CAACCGAGAGTCCGCAGTCGAACCTATGACTGGGCATGAGCGAAGGGTGGCGCGCGGACGGCGCAGCGTCACCGGATCGTCCGGCCTTCTTTGAGATAGTTCTGCCAGAGATGCTCCGGTTTGAAGCCGAGCAACCGCCGCGCCTTCGTCGAATCGACGCAGCTCCAGTGCGTGCCGGAAACTTTCCTGATCTTGGCACCCTTGGGCAGATTCTTTTTGATCAGCTCCAGCGTCGGCTGGATCATGCAATTCTTTGGCGCCGACGCGATAAAGACCTCGTGGCCTTTGAACTTCGCTTCCAGCGCCAGCCGGCAAGCCGCCGCCGCGTCGCGCGCGTCGATGTAAGTCCAAAAACCACTCGCCCGCGACGCCGGATGGCGCCAGCGCTCGCGAAAACTCTCGTAGGAAAGATCGAAGTTGACACCGGGAAAGCGCAGGCTGGCGATGGTCATATCCTTGCGCAAAGCGACAATGGAGTCGGCGATGCGCTCGCCGAGCACTTTGGACAGGCCGTAGGAATCCTGCGGCTTCGACGGATGCTCTTCGTCGAGCGGCAGATAATCCGGCGCCCAAAGTCTTTTCGCATAAATGAATCCGAACGCCGCGGTGCTCGACGCCAGCACGACTTTTTTAACCCTCAGATCGGCGGCAGCGCGCAAAACGTTGTAAGTCGAGCTCACGTTGTTGGCCAGCGTCTCGGCGTCGGGCGCAAGATTGGGCGCTTGATAGGCGCCCAGATGAATGATTCCAAGAGCCTCTTTCAGCGCCTCAAAGAGATCGCCCGATTGGCGCAAATCGGCGATCCAGCTCGGGCATAATTTTTCCCGCGGCGGCGCTTTGTCGAGGCTCAAAACCTCATAGCCATGAGCCCGCAGTTCGCCAATCACGAATTGCCCCAACCGACCGCTGCCACCGGTAACGACGACTTTTTTCATTGGCCTAAGTTTCTCGTGTCTACGCCCTGTATTAAACGCTTTGAACGATTTGAACGCCTTGAACAATTTTAACCCTCGTATTGTCCGCGCGTTCCACTGGCCCCTTATCGTTTCGGGACCAACATATCTTTCAGCTTGGCGATCAACGGCGCCGGCAGGTCGTAGAGACCGGCAAAGGTTTTCGCCG
>JBLMXG010000170.1:0-6578 GCA_050257635.1 Chloroflexota bacterium | reverse complement strand
GCCCTGATCTTGTTTTCGATCTGCAGGTAGCGCAGCACTTTTCTAACCGGCAATACTTTGCTTAACTTAGGCGCGTAGGTGCTTTTGAGATTGGCTTCTGCCTGATCGATCGCCAAAGCTTCGTTGATCAGCTTTTTCGCCTTATCGTCCGTAAGGGACTTGTTGCGAAAGTCGTCCGCGTAGCTCTCCAGCAAATTGGCCATGCGCTGGTTAATCTTTTGTAAGTCGTTCTGGTACTGCTCATAGATCGGCCAAAAGCCTTTTGCCTCGGATTCGGTCAAATCCATATTGGTCGCCACCACCAGCTTCTTATCGGCCCGGATCTTGTCGCGCAGAATCTGCATATTATCGGCCGGCTTGTCCTGGGCGAGAACGACCGGCACAAAGCCAAACAGCATGACTGCCATCACAGTCCCAATAGTGTTTTTCACGAACTTGGTTTTCATCGCTTTTCCCCTTTCAGTCCGAAACAAGCTCTTCGTCAAGCTGGCAAAACAATTTCACAAGCGAGGCGTACGAAGGCCCGCGAGCGGAAGCGTACTCGCTCGGTACGTTGACGCAAAGCGGGCCGAGCACAACAAAGCATCGGAGTCGTTTTGGCAGCCGGTTAAGGATTCGGGTTAATTTTCGTAATCTTCGTTCCCTGGATTCCCACTCCGCCCATCAGACCTTTCTGGTCGAAGATGAAAGCGTAGATGCCTTTTTGCAGCGTCGTGGTGGATAGATTCTTGCCAAAGCCCGCGTCAAGCACAACTAGACTCGGTCCGGTTCCCAGCTCAAAGCCGGCGCTGTTGTCCAGATAACGGAGCGAATCCTGGTCCATAAAAAACAATACATAGCCAAACGCTTGGGCCCCGGCCTGAAACCCATAGGACGCTGCCAGCGAGCGATAATAGGCAACGGTCTTGCCGTTTTTGCGCAACGCACCGTCACCGAATTGCCCCGCAATGATGAAACCGCCTTTGACGATGCTGGGAAAAACCAGCACGCCCACGGCTTTGTCGGCTAATGCCTTGGCGCCGGGTGTCTTTTTATAAAGTGTAGTCAGGGACTGGGTAACCTCGCGGTCAATCTGGCTGGCACTGGCCCCCGACGAAAGGGTTGGCGTCATGGCGTTGATTAGCAAAGTTGTCGCGGCGACAGCGACAGCCAACTTGACGACCGCAATCCTGAACCCGATTCTTCTCTTCGGGAAATCACTATTCATCATCGTTCTCCTTCACACTTTAGGTTTCGAGTGTTAGGAAGAGATTGCTGATCCTGAAACCCGACCCTTCAAACGTTTGCCGTTCATGCCTCGCCTGCGCTTGGCCGCTTGCCGCTACGGAACCAACAGCACCGTGGCCGCAAGATCGTAGCGCAATAAAATGCGGAACTCGTTTTCAATTTGCAGGTACCGCGCCGCTTTCTTCGGCGGCAATGCCTGGAGTACTTTCGGAGCAAACGTGCTGCGGCGCTTGCCTTCGTCCTGCTCGATCGCAATCCACTCGTCGAGCAACTTCTTCGCTTTTTCGTCCGTCAGGGATTTGTTTCGGTAATCCGCCGCATAGCTTTCGAGTAACTTGCGCAACCGCTCATTGCTCCTCTGCAGATCCTTCTGGTACTCTTCGTACACCGGCCAAAATTTCTTGGCCTCCGATTCCGTCAATTCCATATATTTCGCAACGATCAGTTTTTTGTCTGCCTTGAGCTTCTCATGGATGATTTCCAAATTGCTCGCCGGCTTATCGCCGCCGGCAGTTTTGGTCTGGGCCAAACTTATCTGGGTGAATCCGGAAAGGGCGCCGACCAAACCCACAGCAACGAGCCGCAAAAAATTTCGCTTTCGCATAGATCCTCCTGATTAACTGCGAACATTGGACGCGGAAGTAATTAATGCGTTACCTCCGTTCATTCGAGTCACCCATGCCCCCTACAATTGAAACGAAGCTCTCAAACTCAGCGCCGCAACCTCGAAGCTGGCAGAGACCTATTTCTTAAAGCTTCGGAAAATTGATAGCAGAATGCGAACTGGGTGCGATATTGGACTTTGGTCCAATACGAAGAAAGCAAACACGGGCTTCAGACTGGAGCCGCGGAGCGGTCGCGCCGAGATCGACTACTTCTCGATTCCCTCGGGTCGTTCGGTCGTTTCGTGTTCGCTCGACTCCTCATCGATCCACGCCGCGAGCAACGCGTCGGCTACGGCCAGTATCACGGGACCGACAAAAATACCGATGAGCCCAAAGGCTAGAAGACCGCCGACCACGCCGGCGAAGACCAGAAGCAACGGCAAGTTCGCGCCCTTTTTGATCAGTATCGGGCGCAGGAAATTATCCATGGTTCCGGCAATAATCGTCCATACGAGCATAAAAGTTCCCCATACCGTTTCGCCGCTCCAATAGAGCCAAGCTACCGCCGCGCCGAGAACGGGGACAACACCGATCTGTGCGATAGACAAAAAGAGCATGGCCCCCGTAAGTGCCGTAGCAAAAGGTACCCCGGCAAGGACTAAGCCGAGACCACCGAAAACCGTTTGCGCAATGGCGGTTACAACAACGCCAAGGGCGACACCCCGAATCGTCTGGCCGGCTAGAAAGACGGCGTTTTCACCGCCTGGCCCGGCCAGGCGCCTGCCAAAACGGACGAGTCGCAGCATCGCAAGTTCCCCGTTGGCGTACATGGCGGCGGCAAGGATGACGGTGAGCAAAAATTCCACGAACAAGACGCCAACGCTGCCCAACTGAGCGACAAACCATTTGATGACTCCGCCCGCATAGGGCGCTATCCTGACGGTGACTTCCTGAATTCCTACAGCAGCGACACGTTGCCACAATTCTACGGCCTGAGGGCCGACCAATGGGAGGTTTGCGATCCAATCCGGCGGGGCGGGCGTCTTGAATGATGCGAGAGATTTCGCCCACGCCGCGATCTCATCGACATTGGAAACAATCGTGCCGATGCCGAATGTGAGCGGCACGACCAAGACGCACAGAAGTAAGAGCGTCATCACGGTAACAGCCAGTGCGCGCTTGTTCCACAGCCAAGTCTGTACCGAGATCATGAATGGCCAGGTAGACACTACAATGGTCGCCGCCCATACGATCGCTCCGAGAAACGGTCGCAGGATCCAAATGGAAGATCCAATGAGAGCCACAATGAACAGCACGGCGAGCACGCTGCGCGTGATGTCCCGCGGGATTTCAGCCATAGCCAGAGCCTCCGAATCATTCTCCCTAAACTAAGTCGTTCCGTTGCTGCTCAAAACTCGATGCAAGTACAGCTACGGAGCCAATGGAAGCCTCGCCTTCGCGATCCGCCGCGCCGGCAAGGCGAGACAGATGAACGCGCGGGGGAGAAGGATTTTGCTCCTGCCACTTTGCATTGTCTGTCAAATCAATCCGCGATCTTTTATCCCGCCGGCACCGTTATGATCGGCGCGCCTTGCTTGTCTCCGGTATCGGTGAGCGTGAAGAGAAACATAATAAAAGAAAAAAGTTTCTTGGAAGCAAAGTCCTTGTCATCGATCCAATACCACTCTTTACGATACGGTACCGCGGCAAAAGAATCGTCGGGTTTTTGCCGCGAGCTGAGAATACGCATAAGCGGCGGTACGGGGACACCGTTTGCGAACTCCGGAGCAAGGGAGGGAAAGGTGCGCTTTTGCTCCACGTCGGATGCCGGTACGTCAATGTACGAAGCGAGATCGCTAAGGATTTCGAGCATGGACCGGCTGAGGATGGCAATCTCTTTGTCATTGGTGGCCACCGACCCGTAGACCACACTAAATTCGTTAGCCTTGGGATCGAGACCAAGAAGTTTGCGCACCTCGGCACGATCTGCCTCTATCGCCGGGTTTGGCTTCCTGCCAAGTATGATAAAGGATGCTGTCTGGTCGCCGGTTTTTTTCACCCGCAAGCCAATTTCTCCGGATTGCTGAATATTACGCAATTTCTCGACAAGTTGATAAAACTCCGGGTCGGCCTCGCGCGCTCGCGCCCCCGAACCGAACCGGCTACGTATGCCATTGATGCTATGCACGGTAAGCCGTAGTACCAAATCTACCGGGTATCCACCCTGTAGGAAATTGAGGATTGCCGCAGGCGGGATCGGCGTCATAAGATTGCGGGCGAACTTTTCCCCGCTCATAGGAAGGAAAGTTACGGTGGGCTTCTCTGCATAAGTTCCCTGGGCGGTAACCCCAGCGAATGAACTGAAGGGATTTTGCCACCACGAACCTGCAACTCCCACTGTACCCCCGACACCAGTCTGGGTGATCACCGAGGCGACATCGAGAAAGACAGGAGCATCCCCATACCGGAGCTTGACCATATTGAGCAGCATCTGCGCTCTCCACGAATCGGAGATCGCCGTGATGTAATCAAAGCGATCTCGCGCAACCGTAGGCGGTCCGATGCTGGCACAGCCGCTCAGGCCGGTGAAGATTACAAGGATCGTTGGCAACATTTTCCACTGCATGTTTCTCTCCTCAAACTACTTTTGGAACGACCGACGCGTCCAGATGCGACCATCGAGCCAGTAGTGACAGAAAAGGCCGCCCACACCCAGAGGCGCCAGCCATCCAAGTTGAAGCCAGCCGCCGGCGACCGCGCCGACAAAACCTATAACGGGCCAGAGAAGAAAAGATGCGGCGAATTTTATACCCCCTCGCGGCGCACGACCGGAATAGTTTGAAGCTTTCATATCAAGCTCATTCATGGCCGATCCGTTGTCCGCTGTGCTCACATCAAGAGCCGCCGAGCGCCGGGCCATGGCATAGGTAAAGTAGAGATATTGCACCTCATGATGCACGGCGAGAACCAGCAGAAACGATGCGTTCGCGGCGCCAAGCGCGTAACCGCTGCCGAACGCCAGAGCATGCGCGAGAACCACCCACCATTCGCCAGGATGAACCCGACTCGCAGCTTCATCGAGCGCCGTCTTGAAGCGCCTGCGCCGCGCCAGCCACAGAGTCCAAGTAAGATAAGCGATCACCCATAGCGCTGCAGCCGAGCCGACTGCCGAAGCCACTTCAGCGCCGACGCTCAGTCCGACATAGGGCTGGCCTTCGTACTCCGCCGGGGCCAGATGGTTGTAGGCAAGCGTCGCTGCCAGCATCGGTAGATAGATCGCGCCGCGGAACAAAACATTGTGCGCTTGCGAGACCGGCCCACCCACTTCACGCTGATAAAAGCGGGCCACGCCCAGGCTCTGCCGTCCGCGGTGCCAGACGGCGGCATACATGGTGATCGAAGTCAGTAGAATCGCTTGGCCAGCCATCGACAGAGCATAGGTCAGGACGAGAATGATCAGTGGAATCAAGAGCACATCAACCTGGCGATGACGCCAAAGTCGGCGCCGTATCACAGCATCGTAGGTCGCTCCCAGATGGAACTCGGACAATACGAAATCGAGCCCGTCGAGTTCCCGGTCACCGTGCAAAATGATCAGCAGCGTCGCTGCTAGCAGTCCGATGGAAGCTCCGCCGGAAGCGAGCCAAAAGTCCACTCGGCGCGAAAAAAGCCAATGGTGTTGCTCGCCTAGTGGAGTGTCGGAGCAATGAAGGGATGGAATGGTTGGGCGGAAACTACTCGTCCATGATTCCGCGAGTCCACACCCCATAATTCCAGTCCTTTGATTCCGTGACGCTGTGACACCTTTGCACAGGGTTAGCCTATTTTCCCACTAGAACAATATCCCGAACAACTTGTTCAAGAGTTCCTCGAAGGGCATCATGGTGAGCGCAAGAGGCACGACCGGCGCAAGCGTTGCAGCCACCAGGCGGAGCAACGCGTCTCTGGTAATCGGCGCGATTTGCATCGTCCGCACCACCTCGAAGCTGTTGGCCAGATCCGCCAGCGACTGGATATCGCCGCTGCCGACCAGATGCTCATCGGCGGACGCGCCGCCACGCAGCCACTTGGTGTCGAACTCACGAACGTAACGCTCGGCCAGCGCGCCATACTCGCGATTGCCTGTCCGTTTCGCTTGAGCTAGCTGAGGCGCAAACACTAACAGCGGGCCGAGCACTAAACACAGCATAAACGCGACAAGAACGGCGATCTCGACTTTCCATTCGGGCAACGTGGCGCCCAGATAAAAAATGCGATTGGCGATGGGTCCCGCGAGTATGACGCCGTGCGCTACGGCGAGCGGCATGAAGGCGTAAACCGTGTTGGCCAGAAATCCCAGACCGCCGACGCGATCCGGATGGGTCGGAATCAGACTCAACTCGATGCGCGACACGTGCCAGAGAAAGCGCGTCCAGATAAACATCCGGTAATACCAGCGCACCAGCAGGAATTGGTACAGCGGCACGCTCACGTAGGCGTACCACATACCGGTCACCGAGAGCTCCAGGCCTTCGGCGCTCGGTATCGCGTACCATGTGGCAGTGGTCAGCGCGACATATTGGCGCCAGATAAGCAGCACCCCGACGATGTATACGAAAGCGATCAACACCACCTCGGCGAGCACCGAGTTGCGCAGCCGCATGGCCGACGCGATTGTGGTGTCGAAGCGTGACAAAGCGTTTTCGGGAATCAAATTGCGCTCCAAAAATTGCCGCACGACGAGGCGCATGCGCTGATGCACCACGA
>JBLMXG010000169.1:0-8887 GCA_050257635.1 Chloroflexota bacterium | reverse complement strand
GGGAACAAAAGTCGGATTGGAGCCGGCGGTGGCGCAGTCTGTCAAAGACGAGCTGGCGCGCCGCGGCCATCAAATCGTCGGCGGCAATCCCGAAAGCTTCGGCGGCGCGCACGCGATCTTGATCGATCCCGAGTCCGGTGCCTTTGTCGGCGGCTCCGACCCGCGCAAGGGCGGCTGCGCACTCGGATTTTGAAAGAGTTCCAGTCGTTCAAATCGTTCCAAACGTTCCAGTCGTTTTCTGAAGTTTTGGCCGTGGTCGCGCCGTCGGGGTTATTCCTTCCCTCCTGGTAATCGCACCCAAAATCGAATATCACCATTTACACTAGATTCGTCGGGGAGATTCGTGCATGGGGTATTTCAAAGACCTGAGGGAGCACATCGCCGCGCTCGATCAAGCGGGCTTGCTGGTCAAGATCGACGAGCAGATCAACAAAGATACCGAACTGATGCCGCTGGTGCGCTGGCAGTTCCGCGGGCTCTCGGAAGAAGAACGGCGCGCGTTCATGTTTACCAACGTGGTGGACGCTAAAGGAAAAAAGTACGACATTCCCGTCGTCGTCGGCACACTGGCCGCGTCGCGGCAGATCTACGGCTTCGGGTTGCAGTGCAAACCGGAAGAGATCGTCGAGCGCTGGAACAAAGCGCAGAGCAATCCGATCCCGCCGAAAATCGTCACCAACGCTCCGGTTCACGAAGTCGTCTACACGGGCTCCTCGTTGATGGAGAAGGGCGGTTTGGGCGAGTTCCCGATTCCCATCTCCACTCCCGGTTACGATTGCGCGCCGTTCACCACGGCCTCGCACTGGTTCACGCGCGACCCGGAGACCGGCAATATCAACATCGGCAACTACCGCGGCCACGTCAAAAGCCCGACGCGCACCGGCGTTTTTCTGAGCTCGAGCAACCATGGGGGTTATCACTGGCGCAAGTGCCAGGAGCGCGGCATCCCGCTACAAGCGGCGCTCGTTATCGGCGCTCCACCCTGCGTTTCTTACACCGCGCCGGCACGCATTCCATTCAGCGTGAGCGAGCTCGACGTCGCCGGCGGACTGGCCGGTGAGCCCATTGAAGTCGTCAAATGCAAGACCAACGATGTGCCGGTTCCCGCCCATGCGGAGATTGTCATCGAAGGCGAGATTTCCACCGATTTTCTAGAACCGGAGGCGCCCTTCGGCGAATCCACCGGCTACATCGCCGAGCGGCTGCTCAATCCGTATTTCGAAGTGAAGTGCATCACCCACCGCAAAAATCCGATCTTCGCCGCGATTATCAGCCAGATGCCGCCGAGCGAATCGAGCGTCATGCGCCAGGTGGCGGCCGAGGGGAATTATCTCCGTTTCCTGCGCGACCAATGCAATATTCCGGGCATCATCGAAGTCGCTTTCCATAGTATCGCCGTGCGCCAGATCTGCGTGATCAAGATGAAAAAGATCAACCAGGCCCATGTCTGGCAGGCGCTGCACAGCATGGTCGGCTACAATCCCGCCACCGGCAAAATGGTCATTGCCGTGGATGACGATATCGACCCGCGCAACTTGGATTCGCTCTTCTGGGCGATGGCGTTTCGCATGCAGCCGCACCGCGATGTTTTGATTATCCGCAACCGCACGCCGCAAATGGATCCGTCGGTATTCCCGCCCGGGCAGGAGGCGGGCCATTCGCTGGACGAAATCGCGGGAGCGTCGGCGATGCTGATCGACGCGACGCGCAAGTGGGATTATCCGCCCGTGTCGTTGCCAAAAAAAGAATATATGGAGCGCGCCAAACAGCTCTGGGAGCGCTTGGAACTGCCCAAGCTCAAGCCGCAAGACCCCTGGTTCGGTTATAATTTAGGTCTGTGGTCCGAGGAAGACGAAAGCGAAGCGGATCTCGCAGTCAAAGGCGAACACTATCAGACCGGCGAAAAGCGTCTGCAGCAGCGGGTAAGGGTCAAGAAATTTTAACCACAAAAAACGCAAAGGACGTAGCGCAGCCACGCCTTAACAAACACCGGAGCAGCTCGCGCAAAGCTCGCAAAGTCTGCTAAGTAAATTATGAATTTTCCATACGGCCGGGGATTGGAGCCTCTGCGTGCTTGGCGTACTTGGCGCGAGAAAATCGCCTATTTCGATAGCGTCAGTCGCTGAAAAAATCTGCGCGAGTCGCGAAAATGTAGGGGCGTAAAATTTTACGCCCCTACCGCGGCCCCATCTCCTTCAACGTTTCATCGATTAACGACGGGTCAACGACCATCTGCGGCGTGATGTTTGCCGGAATCTGCTTGGCGTCCTTTTCGATCTGCAGCAAGATCTCGACGCCGTCGAGGGGCACGCGGCCGTCGCGGCTGAAGGCGTTGACGACGACGTCGTAGGACTCTCTGGCGAGCTTTTCATCCATCTTGAAGCGTTTGCGGATGACCTCCGCGGTTCCCGCCGCGTTCGTCTGGATGAAACGCAGGGCTTCGATCTCCGCTTTCAGGAGTTTCTTGATCTGCGCGCGATTGGTCTTGATCCGATCGATGGTGGTTCCAAGGCCGGAAAAGGGAATGGTCACATAATCGGCCGTCTGCGCCAGGATCGGAAAGCCTTCGCGCTTGAGCTGCACGGAGAACGGCGGGGCCACAACGATGGAATCGACCCGGCCGATCTTGAACGCGTCGTACATGAGCTTTTCATCGCCGATAGCGAGCAGCTTCACGTCCTTGTCCGGGTCCAAGCCCAGTTGGCGCAGGGTAAGGCGCGTGCTCACATAATTGGTTCCCCCGATCGACGTGAGGCCGACGACCGCGCCCTTGAGGTCCTTCACGCTTTTGTATTTCGTTTGCGCCACCAAGCTGAAGAACGGCGCCTTGATGCTGGTCGAGATCGCCCGCACGGGAATACCCTTGGCGGCGGAGCGGATGATCGATCCGATCAGCTCCACGTAATCGATGCCGCCGCTGATCAAGGCGGCCATGGCGACGTTGGGCCGCATCTGAATCAACTCCACTTCACTGCCGTATTTGAGATAAAGACCGCGATCCTTGGCGACGAAGGGAACCAGAAACGCCATTGAGCTGGTGGCGACGGCGATGCGAATTTTTTCCGGACCCGGCTTTTCCTGCGCCTGCAGCGAAGCGGCACGGGCAGCAAACGATATCAAGAGCAAACCCACGATCGATAACCGAGGTAGCATTTTTCCCATGTGGATGCCTTTTTCTTTGTCCCGCTCAGAATGATGTGTCTGTGGTTGTGGACAGCGATTCTAGTTGCTAGAGGAATTTAGTCAAGGACGTCGGCATTAGGTAGCGGTTCGTTTTGAATTTGCCGGGAGCCTTCAGACTAAGAAAGATTCCTCGCTTCGCTCGGAATGGCAGGTAAATAAACGTTTGTCACTCCGCGTCAGGATTCGACGATGAAGTTCGACGCAAGCTTGTTGGTTCACGATCTGGAGCAGATGCCTGCGCTGGCGCGCTTTGCCGACGACGCGGGCTTCGACGGCATTTGGACCTTTGAAACGGCGCACGAGCCCTTTCTACCGCTCGTGCTTGCCGCCGAGCATAGCGGCCATTTGAGCCTCGGCACCAGCATTGCCGTGGCGTTCCCGCGCAGCCCGACGATTCTGGCGCAGATTGCCTGGGACCTAGCGCGCTTTTCCAAGGGCCGATTCATCCTCGGACTCGGCACTCAGGTCAAAGGGCACAACGAGCGGCGCTTCGGCGTCAAGTGGGAAAGGCCCGTCGACAAAATGCGCGAGGTGATTCGGGCGGTGAGGGCCGTGTGGAACTGCTGGCAGCATCGCACGCCTCTCAACTTCCAAGGCGATTTTTTCAAGCTCTCGCTGATGACGCCCTTTTTCAGTCCGGAACCGCACGAGTACCATCGCATTCCCATCTTCGTCGCCGGCGTGAACCGGCGCATGTGCCAGCTCGCCGGCGAGTTGTGCGAAGGGTTTCACGCCCATCCGCTCCATAGCAGGCGATATTTAATGGAGAAAGTTCTGCCCCACATCGAGATCGGCCTGGCCAAGAGCGGCCGGCGGCGCGATGCCATCGAAGTGTCGAGCAGTATCTTTGTCATTCCGACCGACGATGCAGCCGAGGCGGCGAAATATGAAGCGGAAATTCGCCGGCAGATTTCTTTTTACGCCAGCACGCCGCCTTATCGGCCGGTTTTCGAGCTGGAAGGATGGGGGAGCGTGGCCGACGAGCTCAAAACGATGGCGGCGCGGGAGCGATGGCAAGAAATGCCGTCGCTGATTACCGATGACATGCTCGATGTCTTTGCCCTGCGCGGCAAATGGACCGATCTGCCGAAACGAGTCTTGCAAAAATATGAGGGGCTGCTCGATCGTGTGAGCTACTATTTCTCTGTGGTCGCCGGTGAAAACGAGGCGGAATGGCGCGCCACGGTGGCGGGATTCAAGCGTTGACGCGGAGTTTCATACAGTAAGAGCGGACATCAGAACACAGGGGGCGGCGCGTGTCCGAACGGCTGTGCACTCTCGATCAGCGAGGTTCAATTTCCGTGATCGGCAGCCAGGTGCAAAGGACCGATCCTGTTCAAGGCGGACAATGTTTCCACTCGGTCTTTGCCGGCTCTTTTGGCTTGGTAAAGCGCCTCGTCCGCGTCGAGTGTCATTCGTTTATGATCGGTGCAATCTGTTATGAGATTTGAGCTGACCCCGATGCTCACGGTTACCGTGAGAAGTCCTTGCGCAGTCTCGATGGGATTTTGCCGCACCGCCAAGCGTAGTCGATGGGCGGCTTCGAGGGCGCCGGCAAGATCGGTTTCCGGGAGCACGACGATAAACTCTTCGCCGCCAAATCTTGCAACAAAATCCAAGCCGCGAAGATTGCTTCTTAGTTGGTATGCGATCTTTTGCAGCACGATATCGCCCCACTCATGGCCGAGGGTATCGTTGACCAATTTGAAGTTATCGATGTCTACCATCAAGATCGAAAGAGGCCGCCCGTATCTTCTCGACCGTTCGGTTTCCTGGTTGATGATTTCCTGATAGGCCTGCCGGTTGGGCAAGCCGGTGAGAAAATTTTGCCGAGCTTCTTTTTCCGCTTTTTCTCTGAGCGCATGCTCGTTGTTTACGATCTGCACAAAATAACCGTAAAAAACCGAAGCGATAAAGATAAACGGCACCCGCAAAAGCAGACTCGTCGTCAGATCCTCGGCGATAAAGAGAAAGTAACTGTAAAGCAGCGCAATGAGCACGGCGAAGCCCAAAGACCAGCGAAGATCTTTCCAAAAACCGGCGATAATGATGATTAAAAAATACGACAGATAAAAATCGCTGCCCAGCTGATCGGTCACGATCAACGACACGCTGAGCGCCATGGTGTCGAAAACAACCAGCGTGCCGAATAAGCCGATCGACTCGAAAGCGCTTTGTTTGACGCCGTATAGTACCGCGTTCGTGAGGACGTAAAATAGCGCAATTCCATGGACGATATCCCGCGGAATCAGTGTCTTTTGAGAAAATAGCAGGAGATAGCAGGCAACCGTGACCGCCAACCAGCGGAGCCGGATAATAGTCGGCTTTTTCGGCGCGTCGAGCACCGTGCTGAAAGCGAAGTTAGAAGAAGGATTGGCGAGCTGAGAGATCATGCCAAGATGGGTCACTTGCTTTCCGCTGCCGATAAAGCATTGACGCCAGACTGCCGAGCGTTTGCTCGGGGGCGAGTCTCCCGCTTGTTTATCGGAGAGTAATTTTTCGTTGAAGCATGCGCAAACCTCATGCCAAAACTGGTAGCTTATGCAAGTTGTTGAATTGGCGATTTTATCGCTTAAATTAAGCAGTTCCCGAGGCTGCTACGCGCAACAAAGCTGTCACGAAAAGGAGAAAAATGCTGCGCTGAAATGAGTCGCGGGCACCTCGGGCATAGTGTCGAACGCTAAAAGCCGTTGGCGGACTAAGCCCATTCAGTTTCCTTGCTTCGAAGATGCGCTTACAAAGAGGGAGCCGCTTTTTCTGCTCGCGATATCGGGGCAAACGCTAACGGCTATTTCTCATTCTTCGGCGGTCGTCCATAGAGTCTGTCGATAAACCCAGACTTTCTGATTTCCTCGATGATGCTCGCATCCATCACGCTGGCCGGTTTTACATTGCGCGCGTTGGGATGACCGAGGGCGTCGAGGGCATTTTGTATACCCGCGGCCTCCGGCACTGGATATTCGCGCATACTGAAGCTCAGACGATCGTAAATCTTCTTGGCGATCGCCGGGTCTTTGACGCCCTCCTCGGCGAGAACCGAATAGGCCAGCTTGGGGTTCGTTTTGAATGCATGAATGCCCTCAATGTAGGCCATCACGATCCGCCGCACCAGATCGCGTTGATCGCGAATCAGCGTCGCCGGCACGGTGACGCCGAAACGGGCGAAATCGAGCGGCAGCTCAGAAAGATCCGCCAACGAACGGCAGCACCCGCTGGCCAAGATTTTGTGCAGGCTTTCCGGGCTCACCAGCGCGCCATCGACGTGGCCGGCGACCAGCGCGGTCATGCGCGTCGGCGTGTTGCCGGATTGCAACAGGACGACGTCTTTCTCGGGATCGAGCTTCCACGAGCGCAACACCATTCTGGTGGTGAGATCGGATGCGGAGCCAAAACGGCTCACGGCAATCCGTTTGCCTTTTAGATCTTCGGGTTTCGCGACGTTTTTCCGCGTCACAAAAATATGCTCGAGACGATTGATGTTGACGGTGACGACCCTCGTTTCAAGCACCCCGGAAACCGGCAGGGAAAGCATTTCCGGCACGCCCGAATCGGACACGGCGATATTGCCGCCGACCATCGCCTGGGTCAGAATGCTGCCGCTGTTGAAATAAACCGACTTGATCGAGAGGCCGTTTTTCTCCCAGATTTTTTCCAGATCCATGATGCGGCGCAAATCGGTGCTGATGCCCGAGCCGCTATAGCCGAGGACGAGGGAGCTCGTCTGTGACTGCGCGGAGCTTTGTCCGGCCACAAGCGCGAGCAACCCCGCAAGTAGAACTGCCGTTTTTCTCAACCTCATATGTCCTCCAATCATTTTTACGACCCGAAGCGGCGGCGCAGAGATTCGTTGCCCGCTCTCAATGCGCGGGCTTCATCACTTCCTTGAGCAGGTTCGAGTATTTTTCATCGAGCTCGCCCTTGAATTCATCACTCACGGCGTTGACCGCGGGAAATTTATCGCGCCATTCGTAAGGCTTGGTCGCATCGATGATCGCGCGCGAGTTGAAACCCTTGCGCTCTTTGGGAATTGCCGGATCGAGCGGGCCGCTCCAGCAGCGCCGGATAATGTCAATGTTCTCTGGCTCGGAACGCGTCGACATCGCCCATATAACATCGTCGGGATTGTAGATGTCGATGTCATCGTCGACAACGACAATGTAGCGGCCGAGGTAAGCGCCGGGCCGGCATTGGCTGGCGATCAGCGCGGCCTGCTTGGCGTGGCCGGGGTAGCGCTGCTTGATCTTGATGATCGAAAAAAAGCGATAACCGGCGGGATGGAGCCAGACGCCTCTGACATCGGGCACGCCGGCATCTTCGAGGGCATTCCAGATCAATGCCGAGCGCTGAATCGAGCGATGAAAGCCTTGATTTGCCGACGGACGCAGCGGCGGTTCGCCGCAGAGAATCGGATTGTTTCTATGATAGAGCGCTTTAATCCGCACCACCGGCTCGGGCCGCGTGTCGCTCGCGTAGTAGCCGGGCCATTCACCGAAGGGGCCCTCCGGCAAATTATCGCCGGGCCGGAGTTCGCCTTCGATGGCGAACTCGGAGTAAGCGGGAATCGGCAGTCCGGTATGCGGGCCGTGCACCAGTTGGATCGGTTCGTTGAGCACGCCGCCGGCGTACGCGAACTCGCTCATCTTCACCGGCACATCCGTGCAGCCGGCGATAAAGAGCAGCGGGTGATGGCCGAACGACATGACTACCGGGCAAGGCTTGCCCATGTCGAAATATTTTCTGCGGTGCAGACCGCCATGCTTTCCCGGCGAGATGTAGAGCGCGACCGCATCTTTTCCTTGCAGCATGACGCGATAGGTTCCGGCGTTTACCCAGCCCTCTTCGGGGTCTCGGGTGATCACCAGATCGTCGGTGCCGATGTAGCGGCCGCCGTCGAGCTCATGCCATCGCGGAATCGGAAAGGCTTCGAGGTCGATATTTTTTTCGACTCGGTTCTCGAAAATCGGTGCGTCTTTTATATACTCCGGCTCCACCGGCTCAAAATTTCTCACCTTGAGGCGCCAGGATTGAATGAAATCCGTGATGCCAACTTTGGGGTCGGTGCCCATCGCCAAGGCAAGGCGTTCAATGCCATCGATCTGGCTGCACAGAATCCGCATGTCCTGGCGCCCGTTGGGAATGTTTTCGAAGAGCATTGCCGGGGCGTGCTTGTTGCGCTCGAGGATCATCTCGACCAGGCCGCCCATGTCTCTGTCCCAGGGAATTCCCTGGATGCGGCGAAGTTGGCCGATTTTCTCGACTTCATTTAACCAAGCGCGAAGGTCGTGATTGGATGGTGTCATTTGTTTCCTTGTCGGCGCGATGAATCGTGCCACTACGGCTATAGGATTGCCAATTCAGCCGCGGCGCGATGCATGACGCCGTAAAGATCGACGGCGGCGAGGGCGCAGTACTCCAAGGTGTAACCCTCGCGCGTGTCGGCGTAACCGTCTTCGAGAATGCGTTGCATGACCATCTTGTTGAAGCTGCCATGGCCCATGACGCCGTCTTCATGCTCTTTCAGATCCGCTTCTTCGTGGGTGGAGAAATAAACCACTTGCTGTTTCGCGAAGCCGTATTTTTCGGTCAAAGTTTTGAACCACATGGCCGACCAGTGGCCGATCGGCTCTTCCGTGAGCATGGAAAACCACCACTCAGCGACCGTGCCTTCCCACATCAGTTGCCGCTTGAAGTCGAGGATGGCGCG
>JBLMXG010000168.1:0-43321 GCA_050257635.1 Chloroflexota bacterium | reverse complement strand
GCTTGGAGCGGCTGATCATTCGAGAGATTCGCTCTGGAACTTCAGCGCAACGGCCTCGTACTTATATGACAAGACCTATGGCGCAGATGTTCAGTACTTCTTAATCGATGGCCGCAAAGATGCCTCGTTATATCCCGACAGCCGCACGGGATCTCCCACCAGCGATGGATGGATCATCCAACTGGACTATCTGCCGTTCAACAAACGGGGCGGTCCGTCGTTCTGGCCGTATAGCAATGTAAAGTTTTCGTTGCAGTATTGGATTTACAATCGATTTGATGGGTCACGGCATAATTTCGATGGCGCCGGGCGTAATGCAAGCGATAACAATACGCTCTACCTCGAGGCATGGATTGCTTTTTAAAAGCAAACTGTAGTCATGAGGTCCGTCAGGAGTTGATGCCGGGGCCCTGCAAATAATTGCTGGAAAGAAAAGAAGAGGGATAACCCATGAAGTATGTTTTTTTGTCGACGGTTATTTTAGCGGTTGGGATTGGCGTCGGCGTATGGGCTGAAGCTCAGCCGTCAAGGCCGATGCACGGCGGAGGCAGCATGATGAATGGGGGAACAATGGGCGGGAAAATGTATGCCGCTCAGGTTACGCAAGCGGCCGCGTCAGATTATTCCAATTTCTGCGCAAGCTGCCACGGGGTAACCGGCCAAGGTAACGGTCCTGCGGCTGCAGCGCTTAATCCAAAACCTAAAGATTTTGCGGACTGTAAAACGATGGCAAAGATTACGGATGAAACGCTGTTCAAAGCCATCCACGACGGTGGGCAGACGGTCGGGCTTTCACCGATGATGCCGCCTTGGGGCGGCTCGCTTACGGAACCGCAGATTCATGACTTGGTTCGGTACATCCGCGGCTTCTGCAAAAAATAATGACCAATGAAGTGGCTGGGCGGATTAGGGCTTCTTGTGCTCTTGCTCTTAGCCTACGAAGTTAGGGTTGCGGTTTCTCGTAAAGCCCCAGCGCCTGTACAGCCTATTGCCTTCAACCATAAAATTCATGCGGGCGATTTCCATATCGCCTGTGAGTACTGCCACATTTATGCCAGGAGGGCCACCGTAGCGGGTATTCCTTCTGCTCAGCGCTGCATGGGGTGCCACAAAATCACCGCCGCAGGTAATTCAGAAGTGCAAAAATTGAGAGGGTACTGGGAGCGAAGGGAGCCCCTACAGTGGATCAAAGTCACTTCCATGCCTGACTATGTATATTTTGAGCACTGGCCACACCTTCGCTCCGGTCTTACCTGTCAGACTTGCCACGGTGCTGTTGAAACTATGGAGCAGGTGAAAAAAGTGAGGACTCTGGATATGAACGATTGTGTCGCGTGCCACCGAGAGCGGCAGGCGAGCATCGATTGCGTCATCTGCCATCGCTGAGAAATCTTCATGGAACTCAAGCGAAGAGATTTCCTAAAGTTACTTGGAGTTGGAGGAGCCACGGCAGCCGTTTCAGGCTGCACGCCGGACGCACCCGAGAAGCTTATTCCATATCTCCTACCTGCTGAAGAGACCGTCCCCGGTCAGGCGACCTGGTATGCGAGTGTGTGCAGAGAGTGCCCGGCTGGTTGTGGAATGTTGGTAAAGACGATGGAGGGTCGGGCAATCAAGGTCGAAGGAAACCCGCTCCATCCGGTAAATCAAGGAAAGCTCTGTGCGCGGGGTCAGTCGAGTGTTCAGGGGCTTTATAACCCGGACCGGGTAACCCAACCCGTCAAAAGAGGAACGGACGGCTCGCTTCAACCGATCTCATGGAAAGACGCGGAAGCGGTTCTCGCCACTCAAATTTCAAAGTTTAAGGGAAATGGGAATCGTATTGCTTTTATTACTCCGCTCTTAACCGGAAGCCAGGATCGCCTCGTGGAAATATGGCTTAAGGCTGTAGGGGGCGGGCCTCGTCTTCGTTATGAAGCGATTAGCTATGAGTCCTTGCGCGAGGCGAATCGTCTCGCATTCGGTGCGGCAGAGATTCCTTATTACGACATCGAGCGTGCACGTTTGATTGTCTCCTTTGGTGCGGACTTTTTAGAGACATGGCTCTCCCCTGTGGAGTTCGCCCGTCAATTTGCCTCCATGCGTACTTACCGGGAGGGTCGGATTCCTCGTTTTGCTTATATCGGACCTCGACTCTCCCTTACCGCAGCTAACAGCGACGAGTGGGTAGCTATTCAACCTGGCACAGAAGTTTTTCTTGCTCTGAGCATGATTCAGGTTATTCTCACCGAGGATTTGGCCACAGGCCTGTCGCAAACAGAAACCCAAGACCTTCACGGCTGCGTGGCCGATTTTACTCCTGAATCGATGGGTGAAAAATGTGGAATTTCGGCCGACAAAATTCGCGTTCTTGCTCGGGCTTTCGCCCGGGAGAGGCCGAGCTTGGCCATTGCTGATGGCAAAAGTTCCAACGGAACCGAAACATGCATGGCGATCAACCTCCTCAATTATGTTGTTGGGAACGTTGGGAGTACAGTTCGCTTCGGTTCCAACGGAGCTGCCGGCCGAGTTTCATCGTATGAAGAGTTCCTTAAGCTCATCGACGAGATCGAGCGTGGGGAAATTGCCGTTTTACTTTTAGCCGGCGTCAATCCTCTGTTCAGCTTGCCAGATGCGAAACGTTTTCAGGACGCGCTAAAAAGGGTCTCCTTGATTGCCAGCTTTTCGAGTTTTCCCGACGAAACCGCCGCGGTTTCACACTTAGTTCTGCCTGACCATACATTTCTGGAAAGTTGGGGTGACTACGAGCCCCGGGAAGGAGTTCGGTGTCTCCAGCAGCCGGCAATGATGCCGCTATACAATACGAAAAGTCTCGGTGATGTGCTGCTTTCAGTGGCCAGTCAGGTGGGATTGCAAAAAACTCTGCCATGGGAAAATTTTTATAGCTATTTGAGAGACGAGTGGCAAAAGATCTATCGAGAACAAAAAGCGCAAGAGGATTTTGAAACCTTTTGGGCTCGGGCGCTTCAGAAGGGAGGAGTTTTTCAACCTCCACCCTCACGCGCTGTCCGTTTGGATACCAAGGCGATTAAACGCCGATATGAACCGCCTGTTTTTGCTGGTCGTGAAGATGATTTTACATTGATCCCCCATCCTTCCGCGAATTTTTACGACGGCCGCATGGCCAATCGTCCCTGGTTGCAGGAACTGCCGGACGCACTTACGCAAATTGTCTGGGATAGCTGGGTGGATATGAATCCTCGAGATGCCGAACGTCTCGGCATTAGCGAGGCGGACTTGCTTGTTCTTCAGTCTCCTTCGGGCCGGATCCACGTGCCAGCCCATGTGACAGGGGGCGTTCGCGTTGGTGCCTTAGCGGTTGCTGTTGGACAAGGACATACCGCGTTTGGCCGCTACGCCGTGGGGCGAGGAGCCAATCCAATTCCGCTCTTGCAAGGAGCGCCTGAGAAAATCTCGGGTGGTCTGGTTTGGGTCGGTAGTCGGGTAACGGTTACGCGAAGCGGAGAGAAATTTCCCTTAGCTACCACACTTGGAAGTGATCGCCCTAACGAGCGGAAGATTGTGCAGACGATAACCTTAGGCGCTCTTCAACAGCAATCAGAGGCAAAACCCAAACCCGAGCTACTGCCAATGTACCCCGAGCACCTGCATCCAGAACACCGGTGGGGCATGGTCATCGATCTGAACGCCTGTATCGGCTGTGGAGCATGCGTGGCGGCATGCAGTTCCGAAAATAATATTGCGATCGTAGGAAAAGATGAAGTGGGTAAAGGGCGCGAGATGTCGTGGATACGGATCGAGCGATTCGACGAAGGAAAAACTGACCGTCCGGATCAACACTTCATTCCCATGCTTTGTCAACACTGTGACAACGCCCCATGCGAACCGGTCTGTCCCGTTTACGCGACCTATCACAATCCGGAAGGACTTAACGTCCAAGTGTACAACCGCTGTGTGGGCACGCGCTATTGCTCCAACAATTGTCCTTACAAGGTGAGGCGTTTCAATTGGTTCACTCCAAAGTGGCCGGAACCGCTGAACCTGCAACTCAACCCAGATGTGACCGTTCGAGAGATGGGAGTCATGGAAAAGTGCAGCTTCTGCGTCCAGCGAATCCGAGCCGGAGAGCTGGCGGCTAAAAAAGCCGATCGTCAGGTCCGCGACGGGGAGGTCGTACCGGCGTGTGCCCAGACCTGCCCGACGAGCGCGATAGTGTTTGGGGATCTTGATGATAGGGAGAGTGAGGTTGCAAAACTCGCCAAGGATCCTAGGGGCTATCACGTGCTGGAGGAACTAAACACCAAGCCTGCCGTGACCTATTTAAAGAAAATAAAGCCCGGGCCGGTGGAAGGATAAGAGATGTCTCAGCTGACTTATTCTCAAGTCGATCACGACATTCTTTCGGCCATGAAAGCGCCGGGGCGGCGCTATTATTTGCTTTTACTGGCAGACGTCTTGGTTCTGGCATGGGGGATTTATGCCTGGCGATACCAGATCGTTCACGGGTTGGGTGTTTCGGGTCTTACGCATCCTGTCATGTGGGCTATTTACATCACCAATTTTGTCTTCTGGGTTGGAATCGCTCATTCTGGAACTCTTATTTCGGCAATACTTTACCTATTTCGAGTTCGCTGGCGGGCGGGCATATATCGCACCGCGGAGGCTGTTACTGTTTTTGCTCTTTTCACCGCCGGTCTTTTCCCGATCATTCATCTGGGTCGTCCTTGGTTTTTTTACTGGCTTCTCCCTTATCCTCAAGTAGGGGGGTTGTGGGTTAATTTCCGCTCTCCCTTGGTCTGGGACGTTTTTGCCGTGATGACCTACATGATTATCAGCATGCTTTTCTTTTTCACCGGCCTGGTGCCCGACATGGCCGTAGTTCGAAATCGCACTTCGGGTTGGCGCCAGAAGATCTACGCCTTCATGGCCCAGGGATGGCAGGGGTCCGATAGACAGTGGCGTCACTACAAGGCCGCTTATCTTTTTCTAGCCGCACTGGCCACTCCGTTGGTTATCTCCGTTCACAGCGTGGTTTCCTGGGACTTCGCCCAGACTATCGTTCCTGGGTGGCATAGCACCATCTTTGCTCCTTACTTTGTGGCGGGTGCCATCCATTCTGGGCTGGCCATGGTCATCACGCTGCTGATCCCGTTAAGAAAAGTATTCCGGCTCGACGCCTATCTGACTCAGGGACACCTTGAATATCTCGCGAAGCTAATCATCCTCACCGGCCTGATCGTAGGTTACTCCTATATGGTAGAAACCTACATTGCTTGGTACAGCAACAACATCCCCGAATGGCAACACTTCACCTATCAGATCACGGGGAAGTACGCCGTTCCTTTCTGGATCATGATTCTATTTAACTCGCTTGTACCTCTACTCTTTTTTCTCAAGCCCATACGGACGAGCACCCCTTGGCTTTTTGGTATTGCCATCCTGATCAACATCGGAATGTGGATGGAACGTTTCGTAATCATCGTTACCTCGCTCGGCCACGAGTATGACCCGAACTCTTGGGGTCTTTATTTTCCCACCTGGGTGGATATCAGCATTACGGCAGGCAGCTTCGCCTGGTTCTTTTTCTGGCTTCTTTTGTTTGCAAAATTTCTGCCGGTGGTTTCTATCGTGGAGGTTAAGGAAGAGTTGCCGCCACCAGTCGTAACTAAAGAAGGAGTGACATAGCATGGCAGAATCGAATTCGGGCCTGGTGGGAAGCTTCCCTCATCTCGATAGCCTGCTCCATGCTATCGAGAACTTAAAGAAAACGGGCTACCGGGAACTGCAAGCTCTGTCCCCAATCCCCCATCATGCCATCGATGCGGCACTTGAGAAGCCAACCAGTCCGGTGCGCGTTTTTACTCTCATTGGCTGTCTGTTTGGCAGCGTCACAGGATTTGTCCTGACTATTGCGACCTCCTTGCATTACCCTCTGATCACCGGGGGAAAACCTATCGTGTCAATTCCGCCTTTTTTTATAATTGTCTTTGAACTCACAATTCTGTTTGGAGGCCTCCTAACACTGGGAGGTATGCTTTGGAATGCTCGTCTGCCGCGAGTGCACATCGTTCCGGCCTACAATCCACGCTTTTCCGAAGACCGGTTTGGTCTCTGGGTCCCATGCGACGAAAAGGAATTTGACGAAGTAACGCGACTACTGGAAAGCGCCGGCGCAGAACAGGTTACGCCAGCGACCAGATAGTAAAACTGCGGACAGACCATTACCGTGGAAGAAAATTTATTGCTAGAAGATTGGCAAAAAAACTGGTCGCTTCGCCCGAGCATCCCGCGCGGCTTGGTTTGGACATTCGCCATTTTAGTCGGCTTCGGAGTTGTTGCATGCGTGGCCAGCCTCAGATTGGACCCAATACGGAGCTGGCAAATCTATTTGATCAACTTCCTGTTTTGGAGCGGCCTCGCTCAAGGTGGAGTCGTATTTGCCGCAATCTATCATGTGGTCGGAGCGAAATGGGGACCAACGGTCAAGCGTCTGGCCGAGGGAATGGCGGCATTTTTACCGGTAAGCTTTGTCCTTTTCCTGCCTTTATATTTCGGCGTGAGAATGTTTTTTAGTCACGTACGTGAAGTCAATCCGAACCGTGGGGCCTGGTTTGACCCACGGTTCATTTTCGTAAGAGGGGCACTGGGCCTAGGGTTGATGACAGTTCTGAGCGTCTTTTTTGTCTACTATTCTCTCCGTCCGGAAGTCGGTTTTGCCCAGGAGCGGAAACTTCGGCAAGATAGCTGGCTCTTTAGATGGATGACTGAGGGATGGAAAGGAGTAGAGGCAGAGACCCAGCACGGCGAAATGCGGATGGGTTTCCTAGCGGCGGGAGTCCTTCTGGCTTACCCCATGATCTACACGTTTATGGCTTTTGATCTAATCATGGCGCTGGATCCGTTCTGGTACAGCTCTTTATTCGGTGGTTATTTCTTCATCAGCACCTTCTATTCAGGTCTTGCTGGCATTGCAGTCATCGCCGTACTTATCCGTTGGAATTTGGGGAGTTCAGTGATCACGACTGCTCAACTCCGGGACCTCGGAAAGCTTCTTCTTGGGTTCAACTTGACTTATGTAGCCATGGTCTGGGCGCAATATATTGTAATTTGGTATGGCAACTTACCGGAAGAAACCCATTTCATAATTCTTCGCGTTTGGGAGATGCCCTGGGCGCCGCTTTCGTGGGGTGTGCTGGTTACGAGTGTGCTGATTCCGTTTCTGTTTTTTCTAAGCCAGCGGGCAAAGCAGGTTCCATGGATCATACTGCTGGTAGGGATCCTGATTCTCGCGGGGTTATGGATGGAGCGGTATGTGCTAGTGGTGCCCTCGTTGTGGAAACGAGGGGGAGCTCCCTTTGGTTGGATCGAAGTGGGAATAACCATGGGATTCTTGGGAGGCGCCGGGTTGAGCTTCGTTTTCTTTCTGCAAAACTTTCCTGTGGTCCCATTCATTCGACCCTTGTTTTTTCCTGTGTCCGAACGAGGAAAAAAAGTTATTGAGAATTCTTCCGGAGCATAAAATTATGCATTCGTGCCAAACCGGTATTGCAGATGGATCGATATTGGAACGCCGCGGTAGTCGGAATATTTCGGGAACTCGTACTACGAGGCACGTGGGACGGTATTTCCTGGGCGTATTAAGCCTCTTGCTCATGCAGCTGAATCTTGCCTACGGTTGGCCATGGAGCACCGACATGAGTAGGCAACCGTCCGTTAGACCTCAGGAAGGGCCGCGAGTTCCGCCGACTCATTCTATCCCAACGCAGGGAAAAGAAGCGGTCATCGACCGGGTTGAGGCCGGAAAGAGACTGCAGAACCCAATAAAAGCCACAAAGTCGTCTATCGAAAACGGCAAGCGGTTGTTTCAGATTTACTGCACGCCTTGCCACGGACCTCAAGCTATGGGAAATGGCCCCGTGGCCAAGAAATTTGTCCCCCCGCCCAATTTGACGTTAGAAGTTTTTCGCAAACGGCCGGACGGATTTATCTACGAAACCATAAGACGTGGAGGTCCGATCATGCCAAGTCAGGGGGAAGCGCTCGTTCCAGAGGAACGATGGGACATCGTAAACTATTTGCGAGTTCTTCAGCAAAAATAACGCGCGAACGCGCGAAACGGCAAATTTTCGCATGTAGAATTGATTTTTAGCACGGTTCTTTTCGACGACACCGTAAAGCTTATGCGGGAGATGATTGCATGCTACCAACGGTACGTATCGGACGGCATGGCAACGCACAGTCTGTCGACCCGGATAGTTACCGTTCCCTGGTTTATGATGCCTTGATCGATCAATTGACGAGATTGGCGAAGCCATCGTCGTGAGTTCGCATGTTTGAGCTAAACGCTACCGCGGCCGGCGGCGGCGTTAGCCGGGCTTTTAGGCGCTGAGATTCCCATCCTGGATAGCATGGGAGTTAACGTGGCTTGGCGACTCACCCATAGCGACACGCGTTTCTTCGAACTCACCATAGCATGTCATAACGCTTAGCACGGCGCAGATCTCGATCTCGCTTTATGTTTATCTTCATCTTGATGTTTTCGGTGCTGGTGATCGCCGGAATTGTTGTAGTCATGTGCTATTTGTCATCTCACGCGAGATCGAAACCGTCCGAAGGTGCGTTGGAGCTTCTCAAACGGTGCTACGCGCGAGGAGAAATTCAAAATGCCGGATTGGAGGAAACCAGGATAGATCTAGGATTGGAGCACGACACTAATCTTGTAGCTGGCTTCGATATCCTGCGGCTACCCGTATCGACGACTCACGCTCAGGAAAATCGTTGAAAATATCGAAGGCGTTTCTGAACGATTCCGTAAAGGTTCAATGTTTATAGTCCGCACGAAACTAGATCTCCATAGCGTTCAACTCTTTCTTCAACAGCGATGGAAACGCGCAGGTTAGTTAAAAATATTTTGTTTTGGAGGGGAAATGGCGATCTTCGAGTCTTTGGTGCAAACGCTGAAAAAATTGGCGATCGGCGATCGAGTCAAGGTCACGCTTCGGCCGGAGTTGGGACGGGTTCCCAACCCCGTCGAAGGTCGTATCGTGCAAAAGGACGAATCTGGAAATTTCTTGGTGGAATCCTCAGGGGGCAAGGTTAAGATCGGTACCGGCGACATCCTCTCGATCACAAAAATGTCACGCTGATGTTTCGCCGGTTGAGTTTATGGGCTCTTGTCAACACAGGACGCTGGAACTGCTGCCGGTTAGAAAACGAACCCTGCGCTGCCGCCATTGCCATCTGACCCTGGATGGCGCCGAGCTCGGCGAAGGTTATTGCCCGGAGTGTTTTGATCGCTTCGGCGCCCGTCGCTACGATTTCGAGGAAATCGAAATACGAGACGCCTCGGTGACCTACCGATGCGAGGAATGCGGTGCGGTCGTCAAATGTCCCTGAGGACGGTAGCCATGGGTGTATCACCGCGGCAGCGGTCGGCGCCGGCGCGAAGATCTACCACGCCGCGTACATAATCTCTAAGATGCGTTGCTCTGAGGCGGGAGTGTCCATGCCGCGCGCCTGAAGCTGCGCGCGGCAGATCCGCTGGCAGAAGGCGATCACCGCCTGATTCACGATCATCGCTTTGCCGTTCATAGTTGGGTGACCGGTTATCCGGGCGTGACGCAGGAAAACAGTCTCTTCGGGATGATAAATCAAATCATAAAAGGCGGTTTCTGGAGGGATCGACTTGGCCAACTCCATCGAGGCGCGATGGTTCGCTTGGATGTCACTGCCGGCTACCCGTTCCCACTCTTGCGGGAAATCGGCTCTGGCGAAATCCGATTCAACCAAGGAAGGCGGGTGAGCCGGCGCCAAAGCTGAATAGGATTCGAGCAACGTGGCTATTCCTCTTGCGAGCTTGCGGACACCGCCTTGGCCTTTGGTCGTGCTGTTCACGATGAGGCCGGCCTTTGGCGCCCATTCGCATAAGTCTTCTTCCGCAATAGCCAAGGTATTGCGCCCGGTTCCTTGGATTTCTTTGGCGAGATCGATCGCCTGCTTCAATGTGCGGTTGCAAATGAGCAGCCGGCCTTTTTCGAGCAGGTCGGCGACATGAAACGCCACGGCTCGAGCCGAACCACCGGCCCCCAATAGCAAGACGTCGGTTTCCCTGAGGGAAGTAAGGAATGGGCGGCCTTGACCGGGCTGGCGCTTCAGAATGCTCTCGACAAATCCTTCACCGTCGGTGTTGTAGCCGATCAGTCTGCCGTTCGACGTCCGGACGATGGTGTTGATAGCATTAATTCGTGCGGCGCCGGGGTCGATGTCATCGACAAAATCTATCAGTCGAACTTTGTGCGGTACGGTGACGTTCGCGCCCAGGAATCGGCCGGAATCTTTTAGCGCGGCCAGCAGGTCGCCGAGCTTGGCGTCATCGGTGTCGAAGGGCAGGTAAATCGCATCCAAGCTCAAATGCTTGAAGGCGGCATTCCAGAGTTGCGGGCTTTTCGAATAGTGCGACGGCGCATCTCCAATAATTCCCGTAAGAGACTTTGCCCCGATCGCGTTAGGGTCGATGGAATTCGACACGCACCGACTGATCGCCACGAGGTCGTGTAAGGATGCCATGGCCAAGATGGGTTAACGTGGCATGGCAAAAAAATTTTGGCAACTCGCGCGCCGCTGAAACAGACCCCTACGCCTCGTTGCGCAGCTCATCGCCCCACCTCTGAATCTTTTGAGCAGCCTGCGAGGCTTTGTTCAGCAACCTGCTGGAGAAAAAATGCTGGCTCGGATCAAGCGGCTTTCTTGACGGCGAATTTGCCGTCCGAAAAACTCAAAAACGCCTTGTGCTCGTCGACTACAGTTTCCATCACCACGTCCCGTCCCCATAGCTGCTGCACGTATTTTAGCGTTTTCTCGGCGTATTCGAGCTGAAGATCGCGGCCATCGTGATGATGCTTGAGCAGCAGGGTGCGGTTGTTGAGATAGCCGGAATCCTCGACTTTGATCACCGGAATGGTTGCGGTGCCGACGTTTTGAATCAGGGTCTCCTTGATCTGGCGCCAGTTGTCCTCGTCGGCCACTCGGCTGACCACTTGCTCGTTGCCGCGGCTCTTGTACTCAAAAAGGTTGAGCTCGCGGATCAGCTCCTCGGTGAGGTAGCGGCGCAGAAAAGAGGCGTCGCGTTCCACTTCGCGCGCTTCGAACAACTTCTCCCGGCCGATCTTTCGCCGCGGACCAAATTCGGAGACCTCCTCCGCGGTCGGATTGTCCCAGCGTTTTTCGATATCCTCCCAGACCTTCATGCCGACATGGTACGGATTCAGACTGCCCGGTGAAGGCCGCAGCACCTGAGTGTGGCGGATGAGAAATTCCATGTGCAGACCTTGCGGCAGCTCCAGGGCTTCGACGATACGTTTGTGCCAGAAGCTGGCCCAGCCTTCGTTCATGATCTTCGTTTCGATCTGCGGCACAAAGTATTGCGCCTGCTTGTGAACGATGGACAGCAGGTCTTTCTCCCATTCACTCAGGCGCGGGTTATGGTCACGAATAAAAAGCAGCAAATCTTCGTCGGGATAAAGCGGAACTTTGTTGAGATCCGGCTCGACATGCTCGGCGCGCCGGTGAATCGCGCTGAAAGGATCCGCCCGCGGCTCGGATTCCGCCATTTTCATCTCGCGCTCTTCGGTCGGAGTCGGTTTTTTGATCGCCAGATTGCGCCGGCATTGCAGCGAAAGGGCGTGGGCGGCGTCGAGCACACCTTCGACCCGCTCCAAGCCGATGCTCGGATCTTCGACATAATGGCGTATTCGATTGGCGTGGCTTTTGAACGTTTCGATGGTGAATTCCGCCCGGGTGGGCCGGAAGGTGAAGTTGTTCTTAAAAAAATCGTTGTGAGCGTAGACATGGGCGATTGTCAAAATCTGCAAGGCAAGGCTGTTGTCGCGCATGAGGTAGGCGATCGACGGATTGGAGTTGATGACCATTTCATAGGGCAAGCCGCTGACGCCGTACTCGTAGAGCGTTTTCAATTTCTCGAAATTTTTGCCGAAAGACCAGTGAGGGTAGTGGGACGGCATGCCGGAGTAAACCATGTAAGCCAGCATGTCGTCGTGATCGCAGATTTCAAATTCCTGGGGAAACGGGTCGAGGCCGAATCGGTCGACGAGGGCGATGATCTTGTCGTTCCAGCGCTCCAGATCTGCGATAGTATAATCCGCCGCCATCTGCGTGTTTACGCGGCGTCTTCGCGCGCGCGATCCTTGCTCAAAAAAGTCTTAAAGGACGCCCAGATGTCTTCCTTTTTTTGGATTTGCACGGTCTGAAAGTTCGGCTCCCGGATTTGCGAGAAGAAAGTGATCATGCTGCTGCCGTAATAGCCGGCGCCGAGCGGTTTGATTTCACCGTAACCGAATAGATTGGCCGTGCGAGAGAGTTCCTGAGCGGCTTTGAGGGCGGCGTCATTGTCGGACTCGAAATTGTCACCGTCGGAGCAGTGAAAAACGTAAATGTTCCACAACGCGGGGTGGTAGCGCTCCTCGATGATTTCCAGCGCCTTATTGTAGCCGGAGGAAATAAAGGTGCCACCCGATTCACCTTTGTGGAAAAACTCCTCTTCGGTTACTTCGCGGGCCTCGGTGTGATGGGCGATGAAGACGATTTCAACATTCTGGTAGCGCGTGCAAAGAAACTGGTACAGAAGAAAGAAAAAACTGCGCGCCAGGTATTTTTTCATCGTGTCCATGGAGCCGGATGTGTCCATGATACAGAGCACGACAGCGTTGGATTCGTTGCGCGTGTCGGTGACCGTGTGGTGATAGCGCAGATCGTCCTGATGGAAGGGAAAGCGCCGCCCTTGCAGTTCAGCCGAAGGCTGCTGTCTGAGAGTCGCTTTCTTGCGTTTGACCCGCGAGCGGGCGGTGCGCTTCTTGTCCAGCCGGACGCGAATACCTTTGCGGCGAAATCCTTTTTGCCGAAACAGCCTCTCGATCTCGATCTGGCGCAGACGTTTACGTTCGATGTCGGGCAATTCGAGGTCCTCGAACATCAAGTCGACCAGCTCGTCGAGACTCACCTCGGTTTCATAGTAATCGATACCGGGGCGGTCGCCGGCTTGCTGGCCGGTTTTTCCGTCCTTGCCCTGTCCCACCACGTCTCCCGGTTTGGGTTCGCCGTCGCCGCCCTCACCGATGCCGGGAGCATTTTCGCCGTAAATAAAGCGATACTCTTTGACCCCTCGGATCGGGACTTTGATAATTCGATTGCGGTCTTTGCCGATGATCGACTCTTCGGCGATGATGTCGGCGATGTTGTCCCGGATCGCTTCGCGGACTTTTTGCCTGTGACGCAGCCGGTCGCCGGCGCTGCGGTCGCTGCGCTGGCCGGACGACGGGTTGTACGGGCGAAAGACGGTGGACAAGTCAACACCTATGATCTAAGGGAGATGCCGCTCTGTCGCAGTTAGTCCTTCCAAAGATTGTTGGCGGCATACTTGAGCACCACATCGACGCAACTTGGGCAGTAGCCATGCTCGAGCAGGTTTTTGACCATGGCGTCGTATTTTTCCGATTGTTCCTCATCGCGCATGCGCGCCTTGGTGATGACCCGGCTTAGGTCGCGCACCGAGGTAATGAGTTTTTTCTCGATCGCTTCTTTGAGCGGCTCGTAGCTTCGATAGTCGATTTTCTCGCCGCGCCGGTTGGCAGCCCAGAGATAAGCGATGACTTCCTGACGGAAACCGTCCGCGGCCGAACCGATGATCGCAATCTGCTCCTCGATAGACTTCATGAAGCCTTCGTCGGGGGCCAGCTCTTCTTTGGTGTTGCGATCTTTTACTTTGCTCTTGTTGACGTAGGCCTCGGCATGATCGAGATAATTCTGGAACAGCGCTTCCGCCTGTTCCTGGTAGGAATAGACGAAGGCCCGCGTGATCTCTTTTTCCAAGGCCTCTAAATATTCCTTGTGCAGGGTGTCCTGGAGGAATTCGAGATACTGTTTACGCGTGTCGTCGGAGAGATCGGCCTCCTTGACCATGTTGATCAAGGCCTCGCGCACATTGATCGCGTTGATGCAGTTGCCAGCCGTGTTGTCCGAGAGGGCGTTGTCCAACGCCTTCATGATGAAGCGGGTGGAGATGCCGGACATGCCTTCGCGTTTGGCGCTGTCGCGCAACTCCTGAACGTCGACCTTTTTGGTCCGGCCTTTTTCGACGACTTCCTCGCCGTTGTAGAGTTTGAGCTTGGTCATCAAATCGCACTTGTTGGTCGGTTCCAGGCGCGACAGAATCGCGAACATCGAGGCCACTTCCAGAGTGTGGGGCGCGACGTGGGCGCGGAAGTCGGAATTGCGGATGATCTTCTGATAAATCTTGACTTCCTCGGACAGTCTCAGGTTATACGGCACGCGCACCACGACGATGCGGTCGAGAATGGCTTCGTTGGTGTGATCGGCCTTGAATTTTTGCCACTCCGCTTCGTTGGAGTGGGCGACAATCACCGTGTCGACATAAACCAGGCCGTGGCGTCCCGGCGCCGGCACCACCTTTTCTTGCGTTGCCGTGATCATGCAATGCAGGTATTCGATCTCGTTTTTGAAGACTTCGATGAATTCGACCATGCCCCGGTTGCCGATATTGAGCGCGCCGTTGAGCTCGAGTACGCGTGGGTCGCCCTCCGAATAGAGGTCGAGTTTGGAAATATCCTCGCTGCCGATCAACACGGAGGTATCCTGGTTGTTAGGATCGACCGGCGGCACCACGCCGATGCCGACTCGCGCCCGCTTGGAAAATTCCACGGTGCAGACCGGAAACTCCTCATATTTGCCGGCATATTCGTGGATGAGCTTGTAGCGGCAGATCGGACAAAGATCGCCTTCGATGTGAACCCCGAGCATCTTCTCGAATTCTTTACGCAGGTGACGCGGAATCAGATGTAACGGCTCCTCGAACATCGGGCAGCCTTCAATGGAGTAAAACGGCTCGTTTTCTTCCAAGCCCCGGTGGAGCTTTTCCACCAGGGAGCTTTTTCCCGAGCCCACTGGACCCATGAGATAGAGCACTTGCCGGCTCTCCTCGCCCTTCAGCGAGGCAGCGTGAAAATAGCGGACGATTTGGGAGACGGTTTTTTCAATGCCAAAAAACTCTTCGGCAAAGAAGTTGTAAAGCTTGATGGATTCGTCTTTGTAAAGCCTTTTAACGTGGGGATCGTTTTTTTCATGGATGTCGCGCACGCCGGCTTTTATGACCACATCGTACATGCGCGCATGGGCGAGCTTGGTGATCGTCGGATCGGCCTTGACCTTTTCCAGGTACCCCAGCAGGGTGCCGCGCCAGGAGCGCGTTTGGTGCAAGTCCCGATCCTTCTTGATCAGTTGTTCGAACTCCTTATTATGGTCCATTCCGGCAGCCTCCCTTGTTCTTGTTCCCACCGACGATAAATGATGTGCGCGCGCCTCGGGGTCGGCGATGCGAACGCGCGAACAGCGGCAATGAACGGCAATGGCAGGATAGGGAGTGCAAGACTGGCGAGGATGCTATTTTGAGCTTGTATGTCACGTTGCAAACGAGAGACAACGAACAGCAGAAGCTGTGGAGAAATCGAATGGGGGCGGGACTAAGGAGTATATTACGGCTTGCATGCGACCTCCTTTTCACTTTCTGCTGGTCGGCCAGCCATGCGGCTCCTACGCGTTAGACGCCCAAGGGATACAGAATCTTCAACTTGGAAACGCCTGATCATATTGCACCGCAAATCGGCGCCGTTGTCAAGATAAATCGGCGTCTTCTTCCGACTGTTGCGGTATGAAAATACCTCGCGCAATTATCATCCGAAACTTTGTCTGTTACAATCAGCGGCGCGCGACACTGATGTGCCGCTGCGTGGAGACAGCCTGCAAATAGAATGCGACAAGAAACTCTACAGATCGAATCGGGGCTGAGGTGGTATGCCATCCGGACCAAGGTCAATCGCGAAAAGGAAGTCGAAAAGCGGCTTACCGACCTCAAGCTTGAAGTGTTTTTACCCTGGATGCGCACGAGGCGGCGCATCGGTAGCCGCCATCACTGGGTGTTGGCGCCGCTCTTTCCCGGCTATATTTTTTGCCACCTCGATATGGTGCTCTCGGGCAAATCGGCGCGCTACGCGCCCGGGGTGAAGGATTTCTTGACCTTCGGCAGCCGCATCGCCGAGGTGAGCGAGGAGATTATCGCGAGCTTGCGAGAACGCTGTCCGGCAGGCATTGCCGAAATCGATCCTTTGAACGCCAAACCGGGCGATACCGTACGCATCAATGAGGGACCGTTCTCCGGCTTGGAGGCGATTTTCCAAACCACTCTCAAAGGCAGCGAACGAGTCGCTGTCTTGCTCGATATACTCGGTCGTCAAACCCGCATCGTGTTGCCGAGTGAAACCATCGCCAAAGTGTAAAAATATAGAACTACGGTGCGTGACGGCGTTTGGATCGCCGCCGATCGCCGCACGGCGCTATCGCGTCAGATTCGCTGCGGCTTGAACGGCTGGAGCCACGGCCTTTGCGTCGACCGCTTTCCTTGACAGCCATCGACCCGACTTGATAAATGCCGTCCCGTCCGCGTTGATCTTGCGAGGAGGGGACCCATGGGTGACCGTACCTGGCAGAGTCGGCTCTTCTTCTTTGTTTCCGGGCTGTGCGTTCTTGTCCTGGTTGGACAGACGCTTCTTTTTACCGTTGGCTGGTTGAACAAACCTTTCCCGGGTTTCTTCGTCCATGAAAATTTGACGGTAGGGCCTCACTATACGCTGGGGTGGAGTGGTGTCGGTGCCGGGTTGCGATCGTTGGATCAGATCACCGGCGTCGACGGACGAGAGCTGCGCGACCGCGCTGAGCTCTACAATATCGTCCGCCGCGCGCCCGTTGGTTCGCCGTTCCAATATCAGGTTCGCCGCGACGGCCGAACCGTAAAATTGACGGTTTCATCGATGAGCCTAGGCTTGCGCGACTGGTTTTTGAGCTTTGGTCTCTACGTCGTCATCGGCCTCGCCTTTTTGCTCGTCGGCGCTGCCCCTTATTTTTACCACGCCTCTTCCGCTGTGGCATTACCCTTGGGGTTCATGGCCTTGATGGTCTTTGTCTGGTTTCAAACCACCTTCGATTTTGTAACCGACGGCGTGCTGCCCAAGGAGCTGCGAATCTTTGCCTTGACGTTGACGCCGAGCGCGGCGATTCATTTGGCCCTGCTGCTCAGGAACATGAACCTTGCGCCGCTGCTCAGGCATTTTCACCTTGCCGGCATCTACGGAATCGGCGCCGTTCTCGGCGCGTTCAACAGCGCAACCTATTTTGCGCCGCTGTGGATTTGGCTCATGACCTATCGCAGCGTCTATATTTTCGTCTGCGTTGGCGCTGCGGCGTTTCTCGGGATCATCGGCCGAGCCTTACGCCGTTGCCAATCCGATCTCGATCGCTCGCGTTTGCGCGTGATGTTCGTCGGCGCCTTGATCGGATTTTGGGTCCCCGCGGTTACCACCGTGGTAGCCGCCGTCTTCGACTTGCCGATTCCCTTTAACATCGCATTGATCCCGACGATCGTGTTTCCAATTTCCGTCACCTACGCACTGTTGAAATACAGCTTGTTCGACCTGGGCAACACTTTGAAGGTTGCTGTGAGCCGCTTGGCGCTGTTCGGCTTGTTGATCGCCCTCTATGCAGTGGTGGCGATCCTGGTTGCGCCTTGGGCCGGAAAGTACGCCAAGGACCCGCTCGTGCCGATCGTATTTTCGATTCTCGTTGTGGCGATTTTCAATCCGTTGCTGCGCTGGCTGGAGCGGGTGGTGGATCGCTACATCTATCGTCAGGAATACGACGCTGGGATGGTACAAAGCGAAATCAGCTTGTTTCTTCGCACTCTGAAGGACGTGCCCGCTTTGGCCCAAGGATTTATCCGAGGGATCGCCCAACCGCTGGGGATCACCGAAGGCTGCGTGTTGTACCGCGCCAAAAACATGAAGGGGTTTGTTACCGCGTCGACCGAGCCGACTTCAAGAATGGCCCCAGCCGTTGCCGCCGCCTATGGTGCCGCGGTTGAACTTTTGGAGCACGCCACTGAACGGGGCGTTTTGCGCGATGAGGCGACGACCAACCCGCGCTATCGAGATATAAAGAAGCCCTTTCTAGACTTGTTCGATCGATGCAATGCGGCGCTATTCATCCCGCTTGTCTATGAGGGTGAAGTGCGGGGCGTTATTTGTTTTGGCGCGAAGCGTTCAGGCCAGGAATACAGCGCCGAGGATCTCAGCCTACTGGCGACATTGACCGAGCAGCTAGCTTTGTCGTTGGAAAATGGGCGGCTTTACCAGGAGGCGGTCGAAGCGCGGCAAAAAGCTGAGGCGAGCAACCAACGGCTGCTGGAAATGGATCGCGTCAAGAAGGATTTCGTCGCGAATATCTGCCATGAGCTGCGCACGCCGGTGAGCACGATCATCGGTTTTGGAGAAATTCTCAGCAATCCGAACTTTAGCGGCGATCCGCGCGACATGCTCAATCGCTTGGTCAATAACAGCCAGGAGCTGTCGAAGTTGATGGACAACCTGATGAATTTTTCGCGAATGGAGGCCGACGGTCCAGCGACCCAATTCGAACTGGTCAAGCTCAGGGAAATTTTGGCGGCGCTGGAGCTGATGACTCAACGGCTGATTCGCGAGCGGCCGATTGAGTTCGGCGTTCGGTTGGACTCGGCCGTTGACACCATCGAAAGCGACGGTCAAAAGCTGCAGCAAATCTTGGTTCAGCTCTTGACCAACGCGCTCAAGTTCACTGAGAAGGGGAGAATCGAACTGTCGATCCGCAAGCGTGGTGAGGCCGGTCGTGAGTTGGTGGAAATCGCCATCGCCGACACTGGCATCGGCATCAAGCGGGAAGACCAAGAAGTGATCTTCGATGATTTTCGCCAGATCGAAAATTCGTCGACCCGGCGCTATGGTGGTACCGGGCTAGGTCTGGGTCTGTGCAAGAAGCTCGCCGCCGCCCTGGGGGGTGAAATCCGCGTGGCGAGCGAATACGGCGTCGGCAGTGTGTTCAGCTTGCTTTTGCCGATCCGCGTGGCGGAAAGTGAGGCGGCATGAGGATGCTCGCTTCTTCACTTGTAATTTCGGCCGATATCTATGCTAGGGTGATCGCAGTGGGATAAGGGAGGCGAAATATGCCGCAATTGCGTCAGTTGGTGGTCGCCGCGGAGGAGCCGAGCCGGCTCGCGGCTTTTTATCAGGAAGTCTTCGAGCTCGAAAAGATCGAGGAAACCAAGGGCACGGTCTTTCTTTCCGACGGAGTTTTTAATCTCGCGCTAGTCGCGGAACCGGATGGGCAAAAGCAAGGTCTGCGCCATTTGAGCTTCGAGACGGTGCGGGTGGAGTCCATCCACAAGAAACTCGCCCACGCCAATATTCGGGATTCCGACCTTACCGAGGTGCAGTCGGTTACCGGTGTCGAATACGAGCTGCGCGATCCCGACGGCAATACGGTCGGAATTTGCCGGCGCGCTTTCGATACTGCGTTCGAAACACGCCCAGTGCCGATCCGTCACATCGCACTGTTTACGCCGGCTCCGCAGCGGCTGGCAGATTTCTACTGCAAAGTGTTTGATATGAAGGAGGTCGATAGGACAGACCGGTCATCGATCTTCGTCTCCGACGCTTATATCAACTTGGCCCTGCTATACCAGCGTAAAGAAGAGCCGTTGGGGCTCAATCATTTCGGCTTCCACGTCAAAAATAATGAAGAGATGCAGGCGCGGGCCGAAAAGGCCGGCGTGCGCCGAGGCGCCGCACGCCCGGAACGAATCCCTTTCGCCGAGTACCGCGTCCATGATCCCGAGGGCAACGGTATCGATATTTCGCAGAAGGGCTGGAGAGTTTAGAAATAAGTTTAGAAACAAGGGAGGGGATTCGAACGTTCCAATCATTTTGACTCGATTGACCGGTTCAAATCCTA
This sequence comes from Chloroflexota bacterium, assembly GCA_050257635.1. Classification (GTDB taxonomy): domain Bacteria; phylum Desulfobacterota; class Binatia; order UBA9968; family UBA9968; genus DP-20. Next base: position 23,458 of record JBLMXG010000168.1, on the reverse strand, counting down.
TTCAGTTATGAACACGGAAGAGTTTCTCAAGGAGATTCTTACGCCGGTGCATGAGTTTTGCTGCACGCTGGATGCCAATCCGCCGGCCTACAGCTACATTCCGCTGCGCTCGGATGCTGAACGCATCCGGGTCATGCAGAGCCGGCTGTTCAATGAGTTGCGCGCCGCCGATCTGTTTGGCGCCTGGCTCAAGACCACGCCGGAACTCGACGTCAAGGCAACGATGGCGGAGTCGGCGCACGAAGAGATGGTGCATGCGCAGCTTTTGGCCAAGCGCATTCGCGATCTCGGCGCCGAGCCCTTCGACTACAAGCCGCTACCTGCCCAGATCGCCATGTTCAACGCGATGGAAGGGCTCAGCGACACCTGCGAGCGAATCGCCGGCCTGTCGCTAGCGGGAGAAACCGTGGCCAATTACCTCATTCAAATGTGTCTCAAATCTCCCGGCGTGCCGGAATGGATCAAGCAGCCCTATCGGAAGATCACCGAAGATGAAGAGGGGCATGGTAGCGTGCCCCAACAGTTTCTCAAACGCTACGCCACCAGCGAAGATCACCAGGACCGAGTGCGGCGGGCCGTGGCCATGCGCATGGTGTTGTTCCGCGAGTATCTCGCCAGTCTGGACCGCTGGGCGATGGGCAAAGATCGCTGGTAAGCTTGCCGGTTATGCATACATCGGGGCGAGATCGTAAATCATCTCCGATCTGTCGTCGTCCTCGCTCGTAACAGCGTAGTATCATCTGGAAAATCATCACGCAGGGTTGGTGCGGTTGAAAGCCGTTCATCCAAGCTTTCTCTTGAAGGGTGGCAGTGATTTCCATTATATCGAAAGAGAATGCTGGAGGGCGGAATGAAAATTCTATTCTTCGACGACTTCAAGTTGGGCGTGTTGAATGGCGATACGGTGGTCGATGTGTCGGCGCTGGTGCGCAATATCGCGCATATCGGTCCGCATGATTTGATCAGCGGCTTGATCGAGCGCTTCGCCGATCATCGCGCCGCGCTGGAAAAGGCTGCAGCCGGCGCCAAAGGGATACCGCTGGGCGGCGTCCGCATCCGGCCGCCGCTGCCGCGGCCGGTCAACATCGATTGTATGGCGGTGAATTACATGGAAGACGGCACGCGCAAGGAGCCGGCGCCAATCAACGCATTCCACAAATCACCGGGCTCGGTGATCGGCGACAACGACACCATGGTGCTGCCCGATGTGCCGGCGACGATCTTCGAGGGCGAAGCGGAGGTTGCCGCGGTGATCGGCAAGCGTGCTTCCCATGTCTCTGCCGCTCGGGCGATGGAGCATGTGTTCGGGTATATGAATTTCATCGACGGTTCCGCGCGCGGTTTGTTGCCAGCGGGCAATACCTTTTATCAGATGAAGTCGCGCGAGACTTTTGCGCCGATGGGGCCGTTCATCGTGACTGCGGATGAAATCAAAGACCCGCATAACCTTCAGGTGAGGTTGTGGAACAACGGCGCGCTGATGCAAAACTACAGCACCAGCGACATGGCGCATAAAATTCCCCGCTGCATCGAATGGGTGAGCTCGATCCATCCGCTGGAGCCGGGCGATGTGCTCGCCTGCGGGACCAATCATCGCGGCTTGAATCCATTTCAGGACGGTGACCTGATCGAGCTTGAAACCGAGCCCCTCGGCCGTCTCCGGGTGAAAATCCGCGACGATCTCAAACGAACCTGGGCGCGGGAGACGCGCCTGCAACGACAGGAAAAGGGATTGGAAGGGCACACGCCGCAGCTGAGCGGTAAGTATGCCAAGGCGCGCGACTAAAAAAATACGGGGTTGGAGTGCCGGAGTATTGGAGTGTTGGTTCGTAGCGAAGCAATAAAACTGCTGATCGACATTAAAAGTTTAGTTCGGAGGTGGCCATGGCGGCAGTAATCGGGCTCGGTCATGTCGGCATCTATGTGCGCGATCTCGACCGCATGGTGGCGTTCTTTCGAGACACACTCGGCATGCGGATCACCAAACAGAACTGGCGCGCCGGCATCGTTTTCCTAAGCGCAGACCCCGATCGCGCCGACCACGAGATCGCGCTTTTTCGCGGACGCCCTGAAGACGCGGATTCCCGCTTGATCAATCAAATCTCACTCCGCGTCGCGACCCTCGATGATCTGAGAGGCATTTATCGACGGCTAATCGCCGAGGGCTTGCGCATCGACGCGGTGGTGAATCATGTGAGCGCGCTCGGTTGCTACTATTTCGATCCGGAAGGCAATCGGTCGGAAGTCTTCTGGGTGACGGGGCGGGCGTGCTGGGTGCCGATCGCGCATTCGATCGATATCGAGCAGGCGGATGAAGCGGTCTTGGCAGAAGTCGATAAGCTTTGGGGGCGACTGCGCGACGTCCGCATGGGCGAGCGGATGGCCAACGAGCCGGCGTCGATTCAGTTGGATTGAATTTTTGCGAGATGGAAAGATATTTTGCTGCGAGTTACGCATGCGAAAGACCGAGGAAAGCCCGGCATGCCTTTCGATGGGTTTGCTTGCGGATGATTGAGATTGCGCATGTCTTTGGATAATTGGCGGTCGGAGGTCGCATTATGGCACAACAAGAAATCGCTTTGATCGTCGGTGCGGGGCCGGGCCTCAGCGCCTCGCTGGCGCGGCTGTTTAAAAAAGAAGGAATGAAAGTCGCCTTGGCGGCCCGCAACATAAAAAAACTGGACAATTTGGTGAAAGAGGTCGATGGACGCGCCTATGCTTGCGACGCCAGCGTAGCGCGCGAAGTCGAGATGCTGTTCGAGTCGATGAGCCGAGAGCTCGGCGCCCCTACCCTGGTCGTTTACAACGCCAGCGGCCGAGTGCGCGGTCCGATTACGGAGCTCGATCCCGAAGAGGTGCGTAGCACGTTCATGATCACTTGTTACGGCGGTTTTCTGGTCGGCCAGGCCGCCGCCAAACGCATGCTGAAAACCGGCCGCGGCACGATTCTTTTTACCGGTGCTTCAGCGAGCGTCAAAGGCTATGCCAACTCGGCAGCCTTCGCCATGGGAAAAATGGGTTTGACCGGGTTGGTTCAGAGCATGGCGCGCGAGCTGCAGCCGCAGAATATTCACGTCGCCCAGGTCGTCATCGATGGCGGCATCTTCGATCCGGCGCGGCCCGATCGCCTTGGGGCGCGAGGCGCCGATGGCGCTCTTGACCCCGACGCGATCGCGCAGACGTATCTTCACCTGCACCGCCAACACCGCAGTAGCTGGGCGTCCCATATCGAAGTGCGTCCTTGGTGCGAAAAATTTTAGAGTGCTAGCGAAGGACAAGGGTCTGCTCGTTCTGGCTAGCGTCGTTCTATTTCCTGATATCCATCCGAAAGAACCCATGGCGAATTCCGCGCCAAAGCGGAGGGTGTGTGAAACACTGAGACCGGAACCGCCTTTCAATCGGATGCCGTGGGCGTCTTGTAGGATCGTAGGCGCTATTCTACTATTCAATCGGTCGGGTCGCTCGCTTGATAGGTGAGCAAAATCTCAATCGTGATGGAAACGGACGGCGACCGCCGGACCACTCTAATGCGTTCGCCAAAATCAGATCGACAAAAATTCCGCGCTTTGCTTTTGGGCCTCGCCGGACTCGCCATGCTTGTCGCCGCCGGATGCGGTCTCATGCTGGAACCCATCGAGCACCATTTCTTGTTTCGGCCCTGGAATGCGGACTCGTCGCAGCTCGCGCTGGTTGCAGCCCGCGGCAACGGCATCGAAGAAGTGCGCATCAAAACGCCGGATGGCGTGACTCTGCACGGCTGGCTCAAACATCCTAGAACGACGCAGGTGGGCGAACGCTATCCATTGGTGATTGTTTTCGGCGGGGTGCGCCGAGAAACCTCCTGGATGATCGACCGTGCCGACCATCCCGCAAACTGGGGTTGGCTGTTTATCAACTATCGCGGTTTCGGTCTGTCCGAGGGCGAGCCCTCCGAGCGCGTCATTCTTTCAGACACGCGCTTGATCTTTGACTACGCCGGCGCACGGCCCGACGTGAATGGTGCCAATATCGTCGTCCTCGGCCGGAGCCTCGGCAGTTATTTCACGGTTGCATTGGCCAATCGGCGCAGTTTGCGCGGCGCGATCCTCGCCACGCCTTTCGACAGCTTCACTGCGCTCGGCGAGGAACGCTATCCGTGGCTTCCCGTCGGGCTCATCCTCAAGGGTCGCTATGACGCCGCAACGCTGGCGCCAAAAATCAAAATCCCGGCGCTGTTCGTGCTCGCCGAGCGCGATGAGGTGACTCCGGTCGCGAACGGCGCCGCGCTGGCGCACGCCTGGGGCGGACCCCGGCGCATCGTCACGCTTGCCGGAGCGCGCCATTACGGCATCGAGCGGCGCGATGAGTTCTGGAACGCGGTCGGCGATTTTTTGCGCGAGGTCGAGCCGGGGCTCCAACCACTGAACGGTTACGTGGCGGATAGCGCTTCGCGACCGCAGAATTAGCTCGCTCGTGTTCTTAACGCACGGCAGTGACTACGTTCTTTGTCCGTGCGGCAAAAATCCACCTAATACGCAATCGACAATGCCATGCGGCGCCGGCTGTGCTAGCGATATCCGTGTCTTTTGGCCGCTTGGCTGTCTGTTGGCGATGTTCGTCTTCTCATGGCCCGGTTTACAATACGCGGCTGAGGGACCGACCATCAGTCAATCAAGCGCTTCGCATCGCCAACAAGCGTCGCAAGGATTCGAACACGCGCTCGCGGAGGTTCAGCCGCTGTTGACGCGCTACGGTTACGGCGCGACGACGTTCTCCGTTTTTCTGGAAGGGATGGGGATTCCGGCGCCCGGGCAAACTTTGCTGATCGCCAGCTCGTTAGAAGCGGCCGCAGGGCGAATGAACATAGCTTGGGTTCTAGCGCTGGTCACGCTGGCGACATCCGTCGGAAACAGCATCGGGTACGTTATCGGACGCTGGGGCGGTCTGGTGCTGCTTAGGATGATCAATGTCAATCCGGAACGGCTGCGTCGTCTCCATAATCTTTTTAAGAGACGCGGCAGGATTGTTATCCTGCTTGCTCGCTTTGTCGATGGTCTGCGGCAGATGAACGGGTTTGCCGCGGGCATCTTGCAGATGCCATGGTGGACGTTTACGTCGTACAACGTCGCCGGCGCAATCCTGTGGACGTTCGCTTGGGGGCTTGCCGCCTACTACTTGGAACGTGATATTCACAGATTCGCGGCTTTGTTTCAGCGTCATCACCGAGTTTTGTATATGCTCGCCAGCGCCGCTTTGGTCGTACTTGTCATTTGTCTGCTGCGAGGCAGGAAGTCGCAAAGAGCGGGAGAAAAAAATCCGTGAACTTTAGCACGGAGCGACTTTTGTCTGTGCGCAAGGCTTGCGGCTGACCCTCTGGAGAAGCGATTGGAAAGGAAAGATCCTCTATCGGAGTTGAACGGGATCACTTCGATCTCTTTTTCTCAAGATCAGTCCCAAGGGCGTTGCGCCACTCTGGTGCATGACGGCAATGTGATAGTCGAGTCCACGGTCATCGTGCATCATCTGGGATTCTGACTCTCGGAGCCTCGTCTAATCCTCTTCCAACTCCGGATAGCGGCGAAAAATTCCCGACTCGTTGAAGGGCAGCCGGCGTGGTGATGCCAAATAGGCAGAGATGCGCGGACGTTCTTTGACGCGGTCATGCAGGGCGATCAGCCGTGGGCACTCAGTTTCGACTTTAGTTGTGGTGATTGGGAAGGCGTAACGCAGCCCCTCGATGATCTGAAAGAGCGACAGATCGACGTAGCATAGTTTCTTCCCGAAAATAAAAGGGCCGCCTTTGGCGTTGTGTCTCAAGATTCGCTCGAAATAAGCGGCAAACTTGGGTATGCGGTTGGCCCTAAAATGCGCGGCGCGTTTTTTCGCTTCGGGGATTTGTTCCTCGTAGTACAGAACATTCGCGATCGGGTGGTGCGTTTGGCCAGCTTCATATAGCCAATCGGCTATGGTCAATTGCAACTGGTTTGCCCACAGACGGCTCGCTTCTGCCTTCGGCACCAGGTCCATCCGCGGTCCTAGGAATTGCAGAATGTTCGCGGTCTGCGAGATCAGGAGCTTTCCGGCCTTGAGAAAAGGCGGGGCATAGGGTGGCCGGTCGAGCGCCTGATCTTCCATGAATTTAATGATGCCCGGACGGCCGAAGTTCGGATCGCGCGCAACATCGATATAATCCGCGCCGGCGTCTTCGAGCGCCAGCCGGATAAATTCGCCGCGGCCCTGGATCGACGGTTGATAGTAAAGCTCATAGCGCATAATAGTCCTCCCTATAGTCGCTACTGATCGCGCGCAGATTCGCACAATCCCGTGAGTTGCTCAAACGAGACGTAAAGCGGATTTCCAAATAATGCGAAGCGGATGCGTTCTCAAAAAACTAGTTACTCGTAATTCGGGACTCAAAAAGTCGTCGTTGCGCGGATGCTTTTCTTTGGCGCGGAAGCGCTCGACGCTCCGCGCCATGTTTGGTGGGATTTCGTCTCCAGCTCGCGCGAGCGCGTCGAGCGGGCCAAGGCGGATTGGAAAGCCCGACGTTTCGCGCCCGCGGCCGGAGATGACGAGCTCATCCCGCTTCCGGAAGGATCGTGATGCTGGCAGGATGCCGTGATCTCGGCGATATAGAATTTGCCTCATCTATTTTTTTCAAAAATAGGCACGCTCAATTTGGCTAGTGGAGACGGATTTCAAACTGCCTTTGCAAATCGCAAGGAGTTCGCATGCCTGAAAACGATCGCGGGATAAAGGTCGGATTCATCGGACTCGGGACGATCGGTGCCGCTATTGCGCAGCATATCGGTGATGCTGGTTATGCGTTGGTCGTGCACGATATCCGTGCTCAGGCGGTGGATCGACTCGTAGGCAAAGGTGCTGAGCGCGGGATATCGCCTGAGCAAGTCGGCCGCAATTGCGCAGTTGTCTTTACTTCTCTCCCTGGGCCGCGAGAGGTTGAAGCGGTCGCGCTGGCCAGTGATGGCCTATTGCACGGAATTGGGGACGGCAGCATCCATGTCGATCTTTCCACCAGCAGCCCGGAGCTTATCAAAAAAATCGCCCGTGAGTTTCGCTCCCGCGGCGCTCGGGTCATGGACGCGCCGCTGATCGTCGGCAGATACGGCGTCGCCAACAAAAGCTTGCAAGTATTGGCCTCGGCGGATGCGGACACATTCACCGCGGTGAAGCCGATCTTGGTTAGCTTTGCCGATCAAGTCGTTTACGCCGGAGAGTTGGGTACTGGAACGGTCATAAAGCTGGCGCATAATCTAGTGCGCCGGGGGATCGGACTGGCAATCGGCGAGGGTCTAGTTCTCGGCGCCAAGGCCGGTGTGCCGCCGCAGCTCTTGTGGGAATGCATGCACTGGGGCTTGGAAGTACAGCTCCAGCAGCTATTGAAGACCTTTTCGGAGACGGTGTTCAAGGGCAACTTCGAAGGGCCTGCCAGTTTCGGCATCGGCCTGTCGCGCAAGGACGTCGGTCTTGCATCCGAGCTAGGGAGGCAGTACCAGGTGCCCATGCCGATCGCTGCTCTGGTCGAGCAGACGATGATCCAAGCGATCAATCGCGGCTGGTCCGAACAAAGCACGGCATCGCTTTTTCGCCTGCAAGAAGAGGCTGCCGGTATCGAGGTGCGTGAAAAGCGGGATTAGCGAGAGCTTGTCTTGGTCCTGGGCGGTTGCACCACGAAGGCCGCGAAGCGCGCGCAGGAAGAGATAACCGGTTGAGCTTCGAAGATTTTTAAATCCGGCTATGCACCCTTCGCATATCTCGTGATAAGCTGTGCGGCTTGTTAACCAGGATGGATAAATTATTACGGGCCTTGCCAGAACCGATTTGAATACGCTATCAGGGAGCTTCAGCCGGCGCGCCTTCGAAGGCGCGCAAAAGAATGTCACGGAGGTGAGAAGTGAAAACAGCGACCGCAAAACCGATCAATGAAATGGAGAATCGCCGAACCCAAAGCGTCAAAATCGACCGGCCGCAAGCGCTGGGACAGCCCCAAATGAAGTGGGGCAGCGACGTGGTCGCGGAGGTCACACGCCGGCTCAATCTCAAGTACATCGCGCTGGTTCCCGGAGCCAGTTATCGCGGCTTTCACGACAGCATCGTCAACTATCTCGGCAACGAGAACCCGCAGATGGTAATTTGTCTGCATGAAGAGCACGCGGTGTCGATCGCCGACGGCTACGGCAAAGTGACCGAGGAGCCGATGGCGGTGGCGCTGCACGCCAACGTTGGTTTGATGCACGCGGCCATGCCGATCTTCAATGCCTGGTGTGACCGCACGCCGATGATCATTTTCGGCGCTACCGGCCCGGTGGACGCGCATCGCCGCCGTCCCTGGATCGACTGGATTCACACGGCGAAGGATCAGGCGTCGATCATTCGCGATTACACCAAATGGGACGATCAGCCGGCGTCGCCGCAGGCGGCGGTGGAGTCGGTATTGCGCGCCAATCAAATTGCCCGCAGCGCGCCCTATGGCCCTGTCTACATTTGCCTCGACGCCGGTTTGCAGGAAGCGCCGCTGAGCGAGACCATTTCCATCGCCGATGCGGGGCGCTTTGCGCCCGCACCCTCGGCCGCGGTGCCATGGGCGTCGCTGCAGAAAACGATCAAAGCGATCGAGCATGCCAAGTTTCCGCTGATACTTGCCGGCCGAGTGTCGCGCAAACAAGCGGATTGGGACAATCGGGTGCGCTTCGCCGAAGCGATCGGCGCGGCGGTGCTGACCAGCAGCAACGATCCTGCGGCATTCCCGACCACTCATCCGCTCCATCTCGCCGCGCCTTGTCTGCGCCCGAGCGCCAATGCCACGGCGCTGATCAAACAGGCGGACCTGATTATCAGTCTCGATTGGCTCGACCTTGCCGGCGTGCTTCGTCTAGCCCTCGGCGGGGCGCAGACTCAAGTTCCTGCGGATAAGACGATCCTTCATTGCTCGGTTGATGCTATTCGCACCAACGGCTGGAGCATGGATCATCAGGCGCTCGCCGCGGTCGATATTCCGATCTTCGCCGAGCCCGATCAGTTTGTAGCACAGATGGTCGAGGAGACGGGCGCTAAGAAGAACCGCAAAATCAAGACTCGGCCCGAAATGAAGAGATTCCTGCATTGGAATGACACGCTCAAGAGCAAATCGGCGCCGGCGCGCGGCAAGCCGATGTCGATGTGGGACATGGCGATGACCGTGCGTGAGTTCGCCAGGGGTAAGCCGGTGACCTTCGCCCGTCTGCCGATCGGCTGGCCGGGAGAAGCGTACGAGTTCGACGGACCGCTTTCTTTCATGGGCAACGACGGCGGTGGCGCGGTAGGCACGGGGCCGGGCCATACCATCGGCGCTGCGCTGGCGCTCAAAGATAGCGGGCGGCTGCCCATCGGCATTATCGGCGATGGCGATTATTTGATGGGCGCCAACGCGCTGTGGAGCGCATCGCACTTCGAAATCCCGGTTATGATCGTGGTCGCCGACAATCGTTCCTATTACAATGACGAGATGCATCAGGAGCGGGTCGCGCAAATGCGCAACCGGCCGACGCAGAATCGCTGGATCGGCCAGCAAATCGATCAGCCGAGAGTGGATTTGGTCGCGATGGCGCGCGCGCAAGGTTTCGAGAGTGAGGCGCCCGTCTCGACGTCCGAGGCGCTGGCAAAAGCGCTAAAAAAAGGTGCCGAGATCGTCGCTAAAGGTGGGCGGTATTTTATCGATTCTCTGGTGACGCCAGGTTATGCCGACAGCGGCCCCGATCAGCGCTCGGGCGGCTAGGGGCGGTCAATCTCTAGGGCGCGATCGTCGCGGATAAACTATCGCAACTCCACTGAGCGCCTTTGATCCTCAAGCGTTATTTTTGACCGCGCTTTCGGCGCGACAGTATCAAGATGGCGCGATGAGCTTTGTTGGGCTCATCTTGCGCGTGCAAATTTTGCCCGGCTTATTGTGACAGCGATCGCTATCGTTTACGCTGAAGATAAATTGTTTTTTACACGATCGCATCGAAACGAGGAGCTCGATGAAAGTTAGGTCTTTGTTCGCTTTAACGGCACTTTTTATTCTCGGTTTGGCCGGGTCGAGGGCTCACGCCGCGCTGCAGGATGATGTCGACCAGGCGCTTGGGATCATTGAACGATTCGAGGAGATACCCGAAAAGTCCATCCCACCTTGGGTATTGCGCGACGCAAAAGGCTTGGCGATTCTCACGGTCACCAAAGCGGGATTTATTGTCAGCGGCCGGGGCGGTACTGGAATCGTGATCGCGCGCACGGAGAACGGCTGGAGCGGTCCTTCGGCCATAGGTTCGGGCGGGATCGGCGTCGGTTTACAAGCTGGCGTGCAGGTCTCCGAGTACGTGATCATTCTCAATACTCAGGAAGCCGTGCAGGCATTTTCCCAAGGCAGCAACGTTACCCTGGGCGGCAACCTGAGCGCAGCGATCGGGCCGGTCGGTCGCTCGGCGGAAGCCGGAGCGGCGCCCCAGGCGGCGATTTACACATACAGCCGAAGCCAGGGGATTTTTGCCGGCATTTCTTTAGAGGGAACCGTTATCGCGACCCGCTACGAAGCGAACGAGGAGTTCTACGGCAAGCCAGTTTACCCAAGCGATATCCTTTCCGGCGCCGTCAAGCCGCCGCCGGGCGCGCAAAAATTGCTTGATACTCTGGCAAAATTTTGAGGCCTGTCTAGAGCTGGCAATTCGGGCAGGTCCTTCGGTTAACGCTCGCCCCTTTTCTTGCCCGGAGAATTTCGCTAATGCTGGCCCATGGCAAAAAATTTTACGGCACAATTGCGACGCCGGTCGGTACGAATTTGGCGGGCGATCGAAGCTCACGCGTTTCTGCGCGAGCTCCATGCCGGCAGCTTGCCGATGAACCGGTTCACCTATTTTATCCTGCAAGACTACATCTACCTGCTCGATTTTGCCCAGGTACTTTGTCTCGGCGGCGCCAAGTCGCCCGATCTTAAAACCCTCGAGCTCTTTTGCCGCCACGCGCTGGGCGCGGTGGAAGTCGAGCGCAGTTTTCACGCGAGCTTTGGCAAGAGTTTGGGGCTATCCGCCAAACAGTTGAACGCCGTGCCGAAGGGGCCGATCACTCAAGCCTATATTGGCCACCTGCAGTCGGTGGCGCGCGGCGGTAGTCTCGCGGAGCTGGTCGCGGCGGTGCTTCCCTGCTACTGGATCTATGGCGAGATCGGCCGGCGCCTGTTCCGTAATCGCCCACGCGAGCCGAAAATTTATCGCGCGTGGATTGAGACCTACGCATCGGAATCGTTTTGGCGGCCGGTGCGAGAGCAAATTCAACTGACGGACGCGCTCGGCGCTGTTGCCAACGGCAGTGAAAAAAAGCGCATGACCGAACATTTCATGCTCAGCAGCCGATACGAGTTCATGTTCTGGGAGCAGGCCTATCGCGTGGAGAGTTGGCCGGTCTGAACGGTCGGATTTGCTGGTGAAAAGCCCTGACGAATCACGAGCCTAACTATCCCCGTCGCCCGGAGCGTTGCGCGAGCACCTGATCGGAGTCCGGGTTGGGTGACGACAACGGAGGCTCTTCGATCAATCACTGAGTTTCGAATTGAAAGGATTGCGTTTGCTACTACTCCTGCGTTCCGATACAGTTAAACACGGTCATGCCTTGACGCTACTGGCGCGCAAGAGGTCGGAGACCGGTTCACAGACTCCTAACGGCATCGACTGCGGCGTGGAATCCACGTCGAAAGATCCCCGGTCTCGCCCACAACCCTCTTCCTATATCCGCAGGCTGTCAACCGCCTGCCAGAAGAGGGAGAATTATGCATCCTTTATTCATTATTGCCATACCGCTGGTTTTAATCTTCCTGGGCATGGTTTTGAACAGCATTGGGTTATCTTTTGATCAGCCGCCAAGTTCGCCCGAACAAGATCCCGTAAAAAGACTCGCGCTCGAAAGGGAGTCCTTCCGAAAATTGTTCGACCTCCAACGCTCGCGTGCGTTAAAACGGCAAAAGCGCGTGGGTCAGTTTGCGTGGCTGCTTGTGGTTGCGACCATCGGCTCTTTCATTTGGTTTTACAATGGCATTGTCAACACGACTACTTTGTCGAATCGGATCGCATCGCTTCAGTCTTTGGCTATCCAGGAAGGGAAGGGTGTCGTTCTTTCAGTGACGCTGAACGACGGTAATAATGTAAAGTACCTTGTTCAAGCGCCGCAGGACGGCAAGAAATTGGATGCGGGTTACCAGGACGGTCTCGCCAAGGAGCCGGTGTCTTCGTGGGAGTTGGAAAAGCTTGGAACTGCCGTGAGTATCGGCGATAGTGTTTTGCCCTTAGGGGTCGCGCTGAAGATGGCAAATTGATCACGGTGACAAGGCAGAAGGAGTGAATTCAATGATGGAGTTGGGCAAGCGGTTGTTTGTGGGAATCAAAATCTCCAAGAGCCTGCAGCATGAGTTGGATACTCCGGTGCCGGGGACCCAACATTACCTCGAAGCACGTGAGCACCTCGATTATCTCCAAGTTATCAATTTCGGAGAGCATAAGATCATCGGTAAATATATCGAAGACGGTTGTCCGGCGGCGGCCATCGCCGAAGTTAGCTTAAATGTATGTAGGATCGTGAAATTGATGACCCGCGGACGGCGTATCGAGGAGAATGAGGTTCATATCTACACGGGCGAAGCCTTGGCGATATAGACAGCCGAGGTTGAATTAATTCCTTTGGAGTTTGAAATGACGGATGCACTCAATAAGCGTTTACAAGACGGTACCTTGGTGCGCCACAAAATAAAGGGGTATGAAGGCAGGATCGAAGGAACCACCGCAATCAAAACCTGCTTTACAAAAGGCGGCGATTTGTTAGGAATGCCGTCTACTAAGGAAGCTTTTCAATATCGCGTGGTAGTCAGTGGCCGGTCGATGCGTTTTATCGCGCCTATCGAAGATCTGGAAATTATCGAAGCGTCGGCGGAGATCTTTTGTGTTCATTGCAACAAACCCTTTCGCTCTAATCCCGGCGCGCCGGGTAAAGTTGGCGGGCGCTGCACCTGTGGCGGATGGATCTGTCCCGTCTGTCTCGGATGCCAATCGGACGATGCAGCCGAAGAGCGCGTGAAGGGTTGCAAGAGTCAACGCAAACGGTTGCAAAAGGTCTCGCCAACGAAAAGTAAAACCGTCAAGCCGCGCAAGATTCAAAGCGGCGCAGGGCTGTAGACTGGGTACTGCGATAAAATCGCACTTTCATCCGTGAAGGGTTTGCCAGGTCAGTAACCTCTCGGTGCGGGCAGCGCAGTTGCTCGGGCGGAGCGCTGTTCGACCGGCCTTCGCTTCAGCCTTCCTGTTTGGCGTATTCGCAACGGGGGCAAACCGGCGGTGAGACGGCGATCAGAACCGGCCAGCCGCAATCCTTGCAGTTTTGCACCGGCTCTCCCAACATGCCGCGCACCAGTGAACCGCAGCGCCTGCCGCCGCAGGGACCGGTGCCGACACCGGTGCGTTTACTCACCTGCTCGAAGGTTTTCGCGCCGGCCTGAATGGCTTTCGCCACGGTGCCTTTGCGGATTTTATTGCACAGGCAGGCCGGTTTGAGATTTTCGATGACTGCCTGTTCTATCGCTTTGCGTTCTAGTTCGTCGATGACTAGATCCCTATCCTTAGCTGAAACCTGGAGTAAATTTTAACATAATTTCATGCGAAGCTAATACTTGCCGCCAATGATGAGAGAAGAAGTGAGGGGCGCGGGGAGGGTGATTTCGCGTACTTGATTTAAACCAGCCCGCTGAAGCCAGCCCTTGATCTCGCCATAACTGTAACATCGCCCAGCCTCGGTGGTGAGCAGCATCAATATGCTGAAGATGGCTCCTACGGCAGGACGCGCGCGGCTTTCGTCGAGAATGTGGTCCTTGATAATAATTTGTCCCGACGGGGTTAGCTGCTCGGCCAGCTTGGCGATCAAGCGTTGGTTTTTTTCGAAGTTTTCACCGTGAACAATATTGGATAAAAAGATGACATCGTACTTTCCCCTAATCGGGTCGCTGCGGTAGTCGCCGGCGACCAAGCGGATGCGCTCGGTCATGCCGGCTTCACGCACGTAGCGCTCCGTAATCGCCAGCGTTCCCGGCAGATCGAAGATGGTCGCGCGCAGCCCGCCAAAACGCCGGCACAGAGTGATCGGATAGGTGGCGGGACCCGATCCGATATCGAGCAGGGTATCGACCTTGCTCCAATCGAGGGTGTCGGTCAGGATATTGGCATCGCCGCGCGCCTTGACCAGCGAATCCATTGCTTCGATGAAAATCTCGGTTTCGCGCCGATCGTCTTGATACATATCCGCAGGCCGCACCGCTGTGCCGGTACGAACCGCCTCGGGCAGCCGCTCCCAGCAGCGCCACAGCGATGATTCGAAGCGGATCATGCCGCTGACGGATCGCGGCGAGCGCTCGAGCAGATAAGTTTTAGTCGCCCTTGAAAGGGAAAACGCTTCGCCATGTTTCTGGAGTAGATCGAGAGCGCTCAGGGCGTTCAGCAGCAGCTCTGTCGCTTTGACGTCTAGATTCAGTCGTTCGGCGACTTTCTTGGCGGACTGGTCGGCGTCTTCAAGGGCTTCGAAAATTTTCAACTCCAGCGCCGTCTGAACGATGCGAGCTTCGGCATGGGCAGTGGCCAGGCTCATCAGTTGAGAGAAGTTCATGGCGATTTACACACTTTAGCTTTGGACGAGGAAAGTTTCCTCAAGGTCTTGTCTCCGCGAGGCCGAGAAAGATTTCTCCCTGCGGTCGTAATGACAAATTCGACACGACCTCAAGGCAAGTCACATAAGCGATCTGAACGTGAATCATAGGTGGCTAGATCGGCGGTGAATTAGAGTTTTTCGATGATACGGTAGCTCCGACTCTTCGGCTTGAGCGGCGTGAGAATACCGTTTTTGACCATCAGGCGAATCTCTCGGTAAGCGGTATCGCGATCGACTTCGGCGATCCGTTCGTATTCTGCGGTGGAAAAGGTTTTGCCGTGGCAATAGGCGTAGGCGAGCAGGCGGCGCTGGCGCAAGTTGATCTGCACCGCGTTGAATTGATTCAGCCAGCGCAGGGTCGCCTCATCATAAACCGGCGCATTGCGCAGAGTGACGGTGAAGATAAAGCCGTCCGCCGAGAGTTCGGGCGGATGCAGGCCGTAGGTCTCCATTTCCTGAAACATGCGCGGTACCCCTTCGCCCATCTCGCGCAGATAGCCGAGGTCGGCGAGGGCTCGTACCAGCAGCGGGTTGCGCGAAAAATGAATGCTTCTTTGTCGACGCAGTTGCTCGAGGGTCACGGGGGGCGGCGGCAGACCGGGGCTGCGCACGGTGATATGATCGTCGAACATCCAGACCTCGATGGATGCTCCGCTCAGCGCATAGTCGCGGTGAGCGACGGCGTTGACCAGCGCCTCCTGCCATGCGAAGGTCGGATACTCTAGCCGCTCCCGGAAGAAAAGATCGTATAGAATCGTGCGTTCGCGGATATGTTCCTTGATCCGTCCCACCGCCTCATCGATCAGGCGGGCCAGCGGCGCTTCGAAGCGAATCCTTTTGACCACGTTAAGCGAGCTGCCGTGTTGGCGCTCGCTGCCTTCGTATTTGACGAAGTCGATGCCGGCTCGAGGATGCCAGCGGGTCGGATCTTTGGCAAAGAGCAGAAGCGCAGCCATGTTGGGGCAGGGCAGACCGCGAGAGAGATCGAGGAGGTGGTAGGTCTGGGCGAGCTGAGTTTGCGCGTCGCCGCCCGGTTGAGTCCTGTCGACGAAGGCCTGGACGAGCTCGGCGTCGAGATCGTACCAGGTCGCGTTGAGCGCTTGCTGGCGCTCATAGAAGACATTTTTTTTCGCTTCCTTGAGGGCGTGGATTTGATCGGCGAACAAGGGCGCGGTCTCGGTCGCAATGCGGTAGAAGGAGCGACCCCCAGCGATCCTGTAAATTTCCATGCCCGCGGCAACTTCGAATTTGAGTAACTGGAGATTTCCCAGCCGGACTTTTTCGCAGGCCGGAGCGAGCTGTGGACGCAGTAGGTTCTGCGGCGCTTGAATCAAAGCGTGCAGCTCATCGTGGTCGTAAGGGATGCCGGTAACGCTTTTGTCCGGCTCGACGCCGACCAGCAGCGTGCCGCCGTCGGCGTTGGCCATACCGGAAAGCAGTCGCACAATTTCACGGGCCAAGTCTTCCTCGCGCTTTTTCTGCCCCGCCGAGCGGCGATATTCGTAAGCGCTGACGAAATCGAGAAACTGGCCGCGCTCTTGTTTCAGTAGGAGTCCGATTTCTTCCGCTTGCATGGGACTCAATGGGTTAGGAGTAAAGAGTCATGGGCCGGGCGGAGAGCGCTCCACTCCTCACGCCTGACGCGGCGGTTCATTGCATGGCGTTGAGCTTCACGATTTCCAACACGATCTGTGCCGAAAGATACAAATCCTTCAGGTCCAGCCATTCGTTGACCGTGTGAATTTCGCGCATGCCGGTAGACAAATTTGCGACCACCAGCCCTTTCTGATTCAGCACGTTGGCGTCGCAGCCGCCGCCGGTGGCGAGTGTTTTCACTTCGAGCTGCAAATTTTTCGCCGCGGCGTGGACGAGTTTGACGATGGGCGCGCTCTCCGGCACGTCCATGCGATCGTAGTCGCGCTCGATCCTGGCTTCGACTCGGGCGCGATGGCGCTTGCCATCGAGCTCTAGCGTGTACCGCTCGGCGGCTTCTTCGAGGCAGCGCCGCATATGGTCGGTCTGCTGGTCGAGCTTTTCCTGGCTATGGCTGCGCGCTTCGCCACGCAGAATCACCTGGTTGGGCACGATATTAACCGCCATGCCGCCCTCGACCACGCCGATATTGGCCGTGGTCTCATAGTCGATGCGCCCCAGGCGCATTTGCGCAATGCCGTCGGCGGCGACTTTGATCGCGTTAATGCCCTTCTCTGGGCAGACTCCGGCGTGAGCTTCGAGGCCATGAACTCGAAATTCCATCCGGTTCGCTGCCGGCGCTTTAGTGAATAAGAAGCCCACCGAATCGCTGTCCAGCACCAGACCGGTACGAGCCCGCAGCCGGCTTATGTTGAGACACTTGGCGCCGATCAGTCCCGCTTCTTCGCAGATTGTGAAGACCACGTCCACAGGGCCATGGGGAATGCGGTGGTCGCGCATGACCCGCATGGTTTCGCAGATGATCGCGACCCCGCTTTTATCGTCGCCGCCGAGCACGGTGCGGCCGTCGCTGCGCAGGATATCGCCGTCAAGGACCGGCGCGATGCCTTCGCCCGGAACCACCGTGTCCATATGCGCCGAAAGCAGCAGCGGCGGTGCTCCCGAAGCGGTGCCGGGAAATTGCGCGATTAGATTGCCGACATTGCCGCCGACCTTGTCGCCCGCATCGTCGATGTAAACGGCGGCGCCGAGCTCTTCCATCTCTCGCTTCAGGCGCATGGCGACGTCGTATTCCTTGCGCGATAGGCTATCGATCCTGATAAGTTCGATGAGCAAAGTTTTTATTCGTTCGCGATGGATCAAAATCATTACCTCAAAATTACGCCAGGCATGAAAGCGGCCGCTGTGACCTGCGACCGACGTCCGGTCGATCTGTCGACATCCTGCCAGCCAGGGCTCAATCTGCCACAGTTCGAAGGTCAAATCCAAGAGCAAATCGGCAAGAAAAAACGCGGAAGGGGATCTGCTCGTAATGTAATATGGCCAGCGGATCGGAACTAAACCCGGCCGTTTTCGAGCAACTTGGCTAGATTGGTAAATTCCAACTCGGTAAAAAGAGCCCGCGTTTTTTCTTGATCATAGCCGGTGAACTTGAGCTGCTCGAGGCGAATATCCAGCGGCAGGTCTCGTCTGACCGTGGCCAAGTCGCGGCTGAGAAACGCGGCGTCCTTGCCGGCTGCCAGAATCTTGCGCACGCGAGATGCGCCGCGCAACGGCATCGCTTCGACCTCGTCGAGCCGGCTGAAGAGGTTTTCCAATATACCAAACTGCTGAATCAAAGCACTGGCGGTTTTCCCGCCGACGCCCTTGACTCCCGGAATGTTGTCGACGGCATCGCCCATCAAGCCCATCACTTCGATGACCTGATGGGGCGCCACGCCGAACTTGTTCCTGACCTCCGCCGCGCCGATCCACTGATCTTTGGCGCTGTCTAAAAGTTTGACATCGGCGTTGACTAGCTGCATGAGGTCTTTGTCGCTGGAGACTACAACAAGCTCGCAGCCCTGATCCGCCAGTGTGTGGCACAGAGTGGCGATGATGTCGTCGGCTTCGTAACCGGGTAATTCAAGCAGCGTCAGATTGAGAGCGTCGAGCACCCGGCGAAAGTAAGGGAACTGGGGGATCAAGTCGGCCGGCGGCTCCGGCCGATTGCCCTTATAATCGGGGAACAGTCGGTGGCGAAAATTTTCTCGCGCAGCATCCAGCGCGACAACGACGTATTCGGGTCGATGCAGCTTGAGCAATCTGAGCAAAATGTTGGTGAAGCCGAAGATCGCGTTGGTTGGCAGACCGGTCGAATTGTTGAGCGCCGGCACCGCGAAGAAGGCGCGGAAGATGTAGGAACTGCCGTCGATCAGGAACAGGCGGGGAATCTGCTCAACCATCGCTTCGGTGACGGCGAGGCATGTTCATTGCTCTACGAGCTGCGTCGCGACAGCATGTGCGTCGCTGTGCCGTAAAACGACTCCGCGGCTTCCATCAGCGTTTCGGAAAGGGTCGGATGGGGATGTACCGAGTCGGCGATGTCGCGCGCGGTGGCGCCCATCTCGACGGCAAGCACGCCTTCACCGATCAGTTCGCCGGCGCCGGCACCGACCAGGCCGACGCCGAGAATGCGCTCGGTTTCCGGCTCGATGATCAGTTTCGTCAAGCCATCCGTACGATCTAGCGTGAGCGCCCGGCCCGAGGCGCCCCATAAAAATTTGGCAACCTTGACTTCAATATTTCTAGCTTTGGCTTCGTTTTCGCTGAGACCACACCAAGCGACTTCGGGATCGGTATAAACGACCGCGGGAATGACGATGTTATCAAAGGCGCTGGTCTCGCCGAGCATGGCTTCGACCGCGATCTTGCCTTCCTTGGTGGCCCGATGGGCGAGCAGCGTGCCGCCGTTGATATCGCCAATGGCGTAGATATGCGGGTCGGCGGTTTGCTGCTGGGCGTTGCAATGGATAAACCCCTTGTCGTCTTTGGTGACCTTGGTGTTCTCCAAGCCGAGGTCGCTGTAATTGGGCGAGCGACCGATGCTCACGAGAACGCGGTCATACAGCTCTTCCTGGTGCTGCTTGTTGACTTCCATGGTCACTTTGATCTGCTTGCCCGCCGTTGCCATCTTGACTACTTTGGTATTGAGGCGCACTTCTTTGAAGGCTTTTTGCGCGGCGCGCATCACCGGACGGGCGAGATCGGCATCGACGCCGGTCAGGATCGACGGCAGCGCCTCGAGGACGACGACGTTGCTGCCGAGTGCGGCGTAAACCGTACCGAGCTCCATACCGATGTATCCGCCTCCCACCACCAGTAAGTCGCGCGGAATATCCGGCAGCTCCAGAGCTTCGGTGGAAGTCATGACGCGCTTGTTACCGAGGTCGAAGGCGCTCGGCATGGTAGGTTTGGAGCCGACGGCGATGATCGCCTTTTCATAGCGAATGAACTTCTGACCTTCGGCGGTTTCGACCCGCAGGGTTTGCGAATCTTCAAAGTGACCGCGGCCGTGAACCAGTTGAACCTTGCGTTGTTGCGCCAAGGATTTGATTCCCTGTCCGAGCTTCTCGAGAATCGACTCTTTCCATGACCGCAGCTTATCGAGGTCGACCGTAGGCTTGCCGAAGTCGATGCCGCGATGGGCGGAGTCCTTGAGCTCGCGCAGGATGGCGGTGGCATGAAGTAAGGCTTTGGATGGGATGCAGCCGACGTTAAGACAAATGCCGCCCAGGCGCGGATTTTGTTCCACAAGCGTCACTTTTTTCCCTTTGTCCGCGGCATGGAAGGCGGCGGCGTAACCGCCGGGGCCGGCGCCCAGGATAAGAATTTCAGTGGTCAGCGGTTCCATAGATATCAACGTTTACTTGAGTTTGAGGTCCGCTTCGTCGAAGGACTCCACCGCTACGACAATTTCCTTTAAGAAGCGCACCGCGTCCGCGCCGTCGAGGACGCGATGATCGTAGGCGAGGCAGAGCGGTAAAATCGTCCGAATAGCGATCTTGCCATCGACGGCCACCGGCTTTGCTTGGCCTTGACCGACGCCCAAAATGGCGACCTGGGGCGCGTAGATAATAGGGGTAAAATAACCGCCGCCGATGCTGCCCTGGTTGGAGATCGTAAAGGTGCCGCCTTGAAGCTCTTCCAGGACGACTTTTCGCTGGCGAGTCTTCTCAGTGACGTCGTGCAACTCGATGGAAAGCTGCAAGAGATTTTTCTTGTCGACGTCGCGTAACACCGGGACGATTAAACCGCCCTCGGTGTCGACGGCGATGCCGATGTGGCAATAATCCTTATAGACGATCTCCAAAGAGTTCTCGTCCAAGCTTGCATTGGCGCGCGGATGTTTTTTCAGTACCCGGCCGAGCACTAGAAGCAGAAACGCCGTCAAGGTCAGGCGCCCGCCGTTTTTCTCGAAGCTGGCGCCGTATTTCTTGCGCAGGGCCAAGAGCGCGGAAATATCGGCATCGACGAACTGATTGATCTTGGGAATTGTCGTCCAAGACTCGATCATACGTCGGCTCACGGTGCGCCGTAGCGGCGACATCTTTTCGCGCCGTACCGTTCCCCATTTGCTGAAATCGATCGCTTCGCCGGCGGGTGCGGCGAGCGCGGTCGTGGGCGTCGCCGGGGTCTGGGCGTCACCGCTTCGGAACGCGAGATCTTGGAGCCGTTGAACGTAACCGCGCAGGTCCGTCAGATTGATTCTACCGCCCGCTTCGCTGCCTTTGACGCGATTGAGATCAATGCCCAAATCGCGCGCGATCTTACGAATCGACGGCGGCGCCGGAGGCGGCGCGCCGCTCTTCGATTCATAATGGTAGTCCGCGGGCGCAGCCTGAGCGGTTGCCGCTGCCGTGGCGGCTCGTGGCGACGGCGCATCTTTGGCCGGAGCCGGGGTACGGGGCGCAACGTCGACCGGCGCTTTCGCCGCCGCACCACTCGTTGGCTCGAGCGAGATCAGCACCTGGCCAACACTCACCTCCATGCCTTGCTTGACATGGATTTTTGTCACCACGCCGGAGCTCGGCGCCGGAATGGAGCCCACTGCCTTCTGGGTTTCAAGCTCCATAATGGCTTGATCGGCTTTGATTTCCTGGCCTTCGGCGACCAGAATACTGACCACCGTGCCGGATTCCACACCTTCGGCAAGCTGGGGAAGTTTCACGTCCATGGAAAGTTTACGCCGTTGTCCTTTGCGTGATCAGAGATAAAACGGGCAGGCTTTTTCCGGATCGATGCCGAGCTTTTTTATCGCGTCTTCGACTGTCTGGGCCGGCAGAGAACCCTTTTGATAAAGAGCGTAAAGCGTTGCCAGCGTGGTGATCTCGGCATCCACCTCGAAAAATCTTCTAAGATTTTGCCGCGTGTCGCTGCGGCCGAAACCGTCGGTACCCAGGGTCATAAGGCCGCCCGGCACCCAGGGCGCGATTTGATCTGGAACCATTTTCATGAAATCAGAGACCGCGACAAACGGTCCCTCCTCGTCCTGTAGCAAAGCCTCCAGATAGGATTTCTTCGGCGCGGCGCTTGGATGAAGCATATTCCAGCGTTTCGTGCGCAACGCGTCGCCGCGCAGAAGCTTGTAACTGGTTGCGCTCCAAACATCCGCGGCCACATCGAACTGCTCGCTGAGAATTTCCTGCGCGCGCAAGGCTTCGCGCAGCAGCGGGCCGCTGCCGAAAATATGCGCCTTAAATCTATTCCCTTTAGTCGCTGGGCTCAATTTATACAGGCCCTTGAGAATGCCGTCCTCGACGCCGTGGGGCATTTCCGGCATCGGATAGCTCTCATTGTAAAGCGTCAGGTAATAAAAATACTCCTCGCCCTGGACATAGAGACGGCGCAAGCCGTCCTTGATAATGACTGCGATCTCGTAGCCAAAGGCGGCGTCGTAGGTGAGCAGGGTTGGCACAGCGCTGGCCAAAAGGTGGCTATGGCCGTCCTGGTGTTGCAACCCCTCGCCGTTGAGGGTGGTGCGGCCGGCCGTAGCTCCGAGCAGAAACCCTTTCGACCTGCTGTCCGCGGCCGCCCAGATGAGATCGCCGATGCGTTGAAAGCCGAACATAGAGTAATAAAAGTAGAACGGAATCAGATTAAGTCCCAGGTTGGCATAGGCGGTGCCCGCGGCGATGAAAGACGACATCGCCCCGGCCTCGGTGATGCCTTCCTCGAGGATCTGACCGTCCATTGCCTCGTTGTAATAGAGCAAAGTTTCGCGGTCGACGGGCTCATAAAGCTGGCCCTTCGGCGAGTAGATGCCGATCTGGCGAAACAACGAGTCCATGCCGAAGGTGCGCGCCTCGTCGGGAATGATCGGTACAATCAGCTTGCCGATCTCGGGCTGGCGTAAGAGCTTAGACAGTAGCCGGACCGCTGCCATCGTTGTCGACATTCCATGCTCGCCGGAGCCTTTGAGAAACTCGGCGTAATCGCCGGCTTCAGGAAGCTTGAGCGGCTTGACGTTGACCTTACGCTGCGGAATAAATCCGCCGAGCTGTTTGCGCCTTTCGAGCAAATATTCGGTTTCAGGACTGTCCAGCGGCGGCCGATAGAAAGGCGTCTCAACGACTTCTTCGTCGGGGAGCGGGATATCGAAGCGACTGCGAAATTCGCGTAGCTCCCGCTCGTTCAATTTTTTTTGCTGATGTGTGATGTTTCTGCCTTCGCCGGCTTCGCCCAATCCATAGCCCTTGACGGTCTTGGCTAGAATCACGGTCGGCCCGCCTTTGTGCTCCACCGCGGCCTTGTATGCGGCGTACACCTTTTTCGGATCGTGACCGCCGCGCAGGAGCTTGCGAATATGGTCGTCAGTCAAATGATTGACCATCTCCAGCAGCTCGGGATATTTGCCGAAAAAGTTCTTGCGGGTGTAGCTGCCGGGCTCGACCGAGTATTTTTGATACTCGCCGTCGACCGCTTCCTCCATTCGTTTGAGCAGCAGGCCTTTTTCATCGGCGGCGAGCAAGGGATCCCAGTCCGACCCCCAGATAACTTTGATCACGTTCCAGCCCGCGCCACGGAACAGCGCTTCGAGTTCTTGAATGATCTTGCCGTTTCCGCGCACTGGACCGTCGAGGCGCTGCAGG
The DNA here is from genome assembly GCA_050257635.1 of Chloroflexota bacterium. Lineage (GTDB taxonomy): Bacteria > Desulfobacterota > Binatia > UBA9968 > UBA9968 > DP-20. The sequence continues at coordinate 203 of JBLMXG010000168.1, read as the reverse complement.
TTGCAATTGACAACCCAAACTAGGTTGTCGAGATTTTCTCGCGACGCTAGTGTCAGCGCGCCGGAGGATTCGGGCTCGTCCATTTCGCCGTCGCCGGCGAAGCACCAGATACGCGGCTCGGCGGCGGTCAAGAGGCCGCGGCTCTTGAGATAACGAACGAAGCGCGCCTGGTAAATCGACATGATCGGCGCCAGGCCCATGGA
>JBLMXG010000167.1:0-28798 GCA_050257635.1 Chloroflexota bacterium | reverse complement strand
GCGGTTGCATGCCGGCCCGGTTAGCGACAACGGCAAGAAAAGGCCCTATGAGATTGTCCGCACGATCGTGGCTTTGGCGCAGATTCTTGGCATGCAGGTCGTTGCTGAAGGCGTCGAGCTCACCGACCAACTGAGCGTGCTGAAGGAGATCGGATGCGAATTCGGCCAGGGTTTCTTATTCTCTCCCGCGCTTGATGTCAGCGACGCCGCGCGGTTCCTGGAACTCCGGATGCCGTGGCCAGCACTCCAGGCATCTTGACCGTCAACAGATTGCAGCGCATTCGAGCCCATCGCCATCGCTCCGCGCGGCACCGGCACCACACATTCGGCGCTAGAGTCCTTCCCTGAAACCGTAATCCCGCGCCGCCGCCTCGGCGGATACATAGCCCCGTCGCAGGTCTCGCTCCAACAGTTCGCGCGGTCGTTTCGACGGGGAACCGTAGCCCCCGCCACCGCCGGTCTCGACGATAATCTGGTCGCCGGTTTGAAGCGGATAAGCTTTGCTTTTGTAGATGACTTCGGTCTCACCGGATTTTTTGACCACGGTAATTTGTCCGGACTTGCCTTCTTTTCCGCCTTGCACACCCCACGGCGGATACTTGACGCGATCGAACATCGCCTGCAAGTCGCAAGGACCGAGAATCTGGTAATGCTTACGAAATCCCAGGCCGCCGCGAAATGTTCCCGCGCCGGCAGAATCCTCGCGCAGGCTGAACTGTACAAGTCGATAAGGATACATCGACTCTTGCAGCTCGACGGGAATGATCCGGGTGTCGCCGTGCGCCATAGTTCGAAACGGCCCGGCGCCGTCGTGGGTGGCACAGGCGCCCCAGCCGCCATGGCCGCTGTCGTGGCAGTCGAACGGTGCACCGTTGTCGCGCTTGCCGCGAAAGCGCACGCCGGAAAAGGTCCCGAAGTGCGCGCCGGTGACGCGCTCGGGCAATGCTATTTCCAATGCCTTGATGATGGCATCGATGACCGTCGGAAACGGCTGCGAATAATTGCCCATCGGGGCGGTCGGATGGGCGCTCAGGATTTTGCCTTCGGGTAGGATCATTCTCAACGGCCTGAATGTGCCTTCATTGGCCGGCTCGTCGTAGGCGACTAAATATTTGAACGCCACCCGGGCGGTGGTGCGTCCACCGCCGTAGTAGCCGGAGTTGATGCAGCCGCGCACCTGCCCGGCGATATCCGAATAGTCAACGGTCATTTCGTCGCAAGCGACGATGACCTTGACGCGGATCGGCAGCGGTTCGTCCGACTCGCCGTCGTTGTCGAAGAAAGTTTCGTAACGGTACTCGCCGTCGGGGATCGCGCGAATCTTGGCCCGGGCCGCCGCTTCGCTCTGATCGAGCATGGTCTTTATCGCGGCGAAAAACGTCTCGACGCCATATTTGTCGGCCAGCGCATGAGTCAGATCGCGGCCGAGAACGCAGCCGGCATGCTGCGCCGCGATGTCGCCCAGAAGCTCGACCGGAAAGCGTGTGTTGTTTTCGATGACGCGGTAGACTTCCTCGATCGGCTCTCCCTTGGACCAGAGCTTGATTGAGCGCAGTTGCAAGCCTTCCATAAAGATATCGCTCGAGCGCGGCGTGATACCGCCAATGTCGATCCAGTGCACGTTGATCGCGAAAAAACCGATCAGCGTGCCAACGCCGGGGCCCGCGTAGATCGGCGTGTACATCACCGTGTTATTCAAATGCTGTCCCTGGATCGCCGCGTGATTGCACAATACTACATCGCCACGATGCAGCCGCTCGCGCCCGTAGACAGCCAGACCGTCGCGCACCGCCATGCCGACGGAATCGGCGACAAACACAGGCATGCCGCCGGTGCATTGCGCGATCAACTCGCCCTCCGCGCTCACCAACCCGACGGCGAAATCTTTGTATTCGTAAATGTACGGACTGAATGCCGTGCGCGAGATATTGGCATCGATCTGATCCGTGATCGAAACGATGCCGTGGCGGATCACTTCGAGGGTAATGGGGTCGACGGAACCATTGGAATTCTGCTGGCGGAATTCTTGTTTCATGCGGCGCTCACTGAATTCTTCGCGATCGATTTTCTCTCCATGCTCTCCGATTCTCTCCCCCTCGACGGGGGAGAGCTAGAGAGGGGGTGATCGGTGTTGCTTCGAAGCGTCACCCCCATCTTAATTTTCCCCCGTCTAGGGGGAAGAAACGAGGAAGGAGAGCGCAGGAATCGCCGCGCGTTGGATACATAGATAAATCTACGCTCCGCCGCACAGGATCCGAATCTCATGCAGTTCGCCGATGTCAAATCGGTCCCCCGGCCACACCAGCGTCGTCGAGCCGTACTCCTCGATCACCGCCGGCCCACCGGCGCTAAAGCCCGGCTCTAGCGCGTCGCGGTGAAAAATCTGCGCATCCAGCCAGCCGCCCGCGCTGCCGATGTAGATGCGCCGTGTCTGCGGCGGTTGCGATGTAACCGCGGCGCGCGGCAAGCGCGCGATCTCCGGCTGCTTGAGCCGCGCGAACGCCGACAGATGCAGCGCCTGAAACTCCGCCGGCGCTTTGGCGTCGGCATGACCATAGCGCCGCTTGTAGTCGCGCTCGAAGGCGGCGCGAATCTGCTCGGCGTCAACTAAACCCGATACCGGTACTTTGATATTGTGCCGTTGTCCGCGGTACCTCATCTCGGCGTGACGTTCAAAGAACACATTGCCGACACCGAACTCTTTTGCCAACGACTCCGCGGCTTCCCGCTCCATGGCGCTGTAAGTCTCCCCCATCGCCGGCACGGTTTTGTCGTTCAAAAGGCCGACGAAGGTCTTCGACGTATCGATGCGCGCGTCGGCGAGGAGCATGCCGATGGCGGAAAAATTTCCCGGTTCGGGCGGAATGACGACAACAGGGATCGAAAGCTCGTGCGCCAGCGCGCAGGAATGGAGCGGTCCGCCGCCGCCGTAGCTGAAAAGAATAAAATCGCGCGGGTCGAGGCCGTGCTCGACCGAGACTTTGCGAATAGCGCCGGCCATGATCACCGTGGCGATAGAAATAATTCCGTCGGCCATTTGGATCATGCGGCTCTCGCCGGTATACCCGAGCGGTGTGGCGATCTGTTCCGCCACTGAGCGTTGCGCTGCGCCTACGTCGAGCTTCATTTCACCGCCGAGAAAGTTGGCAGGGTTAAGACGGCCCAAAACCAAGTTCGCATCGGTCACCGTCGGCGCCGTGCCGCGGCGGCCGTAGCACACGGGTCCCGGCGTGGAGCCGGCGCTCTGCGGCCCAACGTGCAAACGTTTCTGCGAGTCCAACCAAGCGATCGAACCGCCACCGGAGCCGACCTCGACGATGTCGATGACCGCAGATTTGATGGGAAAACCTTTAACGTAGCCGTTGACGTAATAAAGCGAGTTGACCGAGAAACGGCCGTTATCGACCAGGGCACACTTCGCCGTCGTGCCGCCCATGTCGAAAGCGACGACGTTCTTGAACCCCAGCTTTTCCGCGTAGGCCGCGGCGCCGATGCAGCCGCCGATGGGACCCGACTCGACCAAACCGATGGGCTGGCGGCAAGTACGGTCGGCAGAAAGCAAGCCGCCATTGGAGCCCATCATGAAGAGCGAACCGCTGAAACCCTGATGCTTGAGATCTTGATCTAACCGGAGAATGTAAGTGCTCACCTGCGGCCCGACGTAGGCGTTAGTCGCCACCGTGGAACAGCGCTCGTACTCGTACCACTCGCGCGTCAAATCCGTGCTGAAAGTAACGTAGGTATCGGGCAATAACTCTTTGAGCGTTGCCGCGGCGGCTTCCTCGTGGGCCGGATTGATGTAGGAATTCATGAAAAAGATCGCCACCGATTCGACGCCGAGTTTTTTGATCTCGTCGGCGAGCTTTTTCAACGCCGCCATGTCGAGCGGTGTGACCACCTCGCCTTTGCTGTCCATCCGCTCCGGCACCTCAAGGCGCAGCTCGCGCGGGATCAAAGGCTCATCGCGCTGGTAGTGGAGATCGAACGGGTCGGGCCGGTTGCCGCGGGCGATTTCAAGAATGTCGCGAAAGCCTTGGCTCGTCACCAGCGCGGTCTTGGCGCCTTTGCGCTGAATCAGCGAATTGATCACCAGCGTCGTGCCGTGGTTGACGAGCGACGCCTCGGCGGGCTCGATCCGTGCTTTCCTGAAACAGCCTAGAATACCGTCGACGAGATTGTCGTAGGTCGTCGGACTTTTCGCGTAAATAACTTCATGGGTTTCGTGATCGAATGCGACCAGATCGGTAAACGTGCCGCCGATATCGACGGCGATGGCGTAGCTCATCGAGGATGACTCCCGTTCAAAAATTCAACGGTTCACCGTTCAAAGGATTGCTTCCAGACTCCGGCATTTTCTGATGTTGAACCTTTGAACTGTTGAACGTCATGCGCGTCGCGCTTTGCCGCTCGCATCGAACGCGACGCCGTAATCGTCGCGCGCGGATTGACGCGAGACAAAGCCACGGATGACGTCACGCTCGACCGACTCGACGGGGCGTTCGCGCGGATCACCGTAACCGCCGCCGCCGCCGGTCGCCATGCGCACGCGATCGCCGGCTTCCAGCGGGCGGTTTTCGGTTTTGTAGAGCAGCTCGGGTTTGGGGTCACCTTTTTTGTAAATCAGCACTTGCCCTGACTTCGCTTGCTTCGCTCCTTGCACCCCCCATGGCGGGCAGCCGATGCGATCGAAGTTCGCCCACAACTCGCAGGGCGCGAGCAAGACATATTGTTTTTCGAACCCCAGACCGCCGCGCCATCGTCCCGGTCCGCCGGAGTCTTGCCGCAGGCAAAACTCTTCGACACGGAAAGGATACATCGATTCTTGCAGCTCGATGGGAATCAAGCGCGTGTCGCCATGCGCCATGGTGCGAAAGGGCCCCGCGCCATCGTGTGCCGCGCAAGCGCCCCAGCCACCATGGCCGCTGTCGTTGGCCTTGAACACGGCGCCCGTGTCCATCCGCTTGCCTGCGAAGCTCAAGGAAGAGAAAGTTCCGAAGTGGGCGCCGGTAACGCGCTCGGGCAATGCTGGCTCCAAGGCTTTGATGATGCAGTCGATGACCGTCGGAAACGGTATGCTATAGAGTCCCATCGCCGCCGTCGCTTCGGCGCTGAGCAACTTGCCTTCCGGCAAAATCATTTGCACCGGCCGGAAAGTGCCCTCGTTGGCCGGCTCCTCGGTAGCGATCAGATATTTGAAGGCGACCCGCACGCAGGTCCGCCCGCCGCCATAGAAACCCGAATTGACGCAGCCTTTGACTTGATCCGATATCTCGGAAAAATCGACGGTCAACTCGTCGCCCGCGACGATCACTTTGACCTTGATCGGGATCTTTTCATCGCGCACGCCGTCGTTGTCGAGAAAGGTCTCGTGCTCGTAGACGCCGTCGGAAATCGCGCGGATTTTTTCCCGCGTCGCCGCTTCGCACTGGTCGAGAATCGTATCGAGCGCACCGAGAAAAACTTCCGTACCGTATTTGTCGGCCATCGTCTGGGTCAAATCGCGGCCCAGCAGACAGCCGCCCAATTGCGCTTCGATGTCGCCGAGCAACTCCAATGGAAAGCGCGTGTTGTTCTCGATGATCCGATACACCTCCTCGATGGGCTCGCCTCTGGACCAGAGCTTGATCGAGCGCAGCTGCAAACCTTCCATGAAGATATCGGTGGACGAGTAGGAAACCGAGCCGATGGCCCCGCCGCCGATATCGATCCAGTGGCAGTTGATGGAAAAAAAGCCGATCAGCTCGTCGCCGTTGGGGCCGGCGAAGACCGGCGTGTACATCACCGTGTTATTGAGATGCTGTCCCTGCACGGCCGCGTGGTTGCAAACGATCACGTCGCCCTTGTGCAGATTCTCCCGCCCGTAGATTTCCAGCCCATCTTGCACCGCCATGCCCACCGAGTCGGCGACAAACACCGGCATACCGCCGGTAGATTGAGCGAGCAATCCGCCGGCAGCGCTGACGAAGCCCACGGCGTAGTCTTTGTATTCGTAAATATAGGGGCTGAATGCCGTGCGTGTCATGTTGGCGTCGATCTGATCGCAGATCGAAATGATGCCGTGGCGAATCACTTCCAGGGTGATCGGATCGGGTTTGACCCGATTCGCGGCGCGCGCCGCTGGCATGGCTTTCATCTCGGCGTCGTCCTGATGGCGAAAACTTTTGCGATAGTTTCAAGTAACGAAAAGGTTGTCAAGCAACGGTAAATTGCGTAAGTACAGTTACCGGCCGGAGTCGCCGGTTGTTTTATCGAGGAGAATAGTCTCATGACGAAATCACAGGGCCGCTTTCATCTTTGGTTTCCGGCAATGGCAATTGTGGGTCTGCTTTTGGCGATCTCGCCGTCGACTCGCGCCCAAGAGCCGCGAACTAGACTGAGAATTTCCAACGCCGGCTTCACCATCACGGCGCTGCCGCTCTTGGCCGCTAAGGAATGGGGCGTATTCAGCGCCAACGGGCTCGACATGGAGCTCATCCTCATGCAGTCCTCGATCGTTCCGGCGGCTTTGACCCGCGGAGACATCGACTATCAAGCGGGCGTCGGGCCGGCGTCGGTCAACGCGACCTTGAGCGGCTTTGCGACGAGAGCGATCTGGTTTTCCTCGGACAAAATTTCTTACTGGCTCATGGCCAAGCCGCAATATAAAACTCTGGAAAGTCTCCGAGGAAAAAAAATCGCTATCACCGGATTGGGCGGCACCGTCCATGTAGCGTTCAATCTGGCGATGGAAAAAGCCGGCGCCAATCCCAAGGACTATGTGCTGGTGTCCATCCCGGGCCAGCAAATTCAGCAATTCCTCGCCTTGGAGTCCGGCTACGTTGATGCCGCACTGTTGTCGCCGCCGGTCAATTTTGGCGCGCAGAAAAAAGGCTTTAATAAAGTCTACGACGTCGGCGCGTCGGTGGACATGCCAGGCGGCGGACTGACCACGCTGGTGAAGACCATTCAGGAACGGCCGGCGGAAACCAAGCGGGTCATCCGGTCATTGCAGATGGCTAAAGATGAAATCAGGAAATCCAAAGCCAAAACCGTCGAGCTGATCATCAAGCTGCTCAAAATGGACAGGGAAGCCGCCAGCGAAACTTACGATCAGTTTCTCACGACTCTGAGCCCCACCGGCATTCCCACCCGCGTCGGCATGGAAGTTTTGGTCAAGGCGGTGCAAGCCCAGGGCCGCCACGTCGACCGCAAAGTTGTGTTCAACGACATCGCCGACGACCGGCTCGCAACCGAAGTGGCAAAAGAGTTGGGGTATAAATTGCAGTGAAAGAAGTGCTTGAAGGCAGCCGCCTTGGCGTGTTTTGCAACTTTGTGCGAGGAAATTCGATTCCGGCGTCGCACCATTCTAACGGCTCGTTGATTATGCGTGTCATTCTGATGAAGAGCCTTGCGACGAAGAATCCGCTTTTTCTTTTTAGCCACGCTTTGCACGGCGCCGCTGAATCCGAAGAAAAGCCGATCTTTCGCTTGCGGCTCGAGATGACAAGAATGGATTAGCAATGGAAAGCCTATCGTGCGATGTCCTGGTCGTCGGCGCCGGCCTGGCGGGATTTACCGCCGCCGTGCGCGCCAGCGAGCAAGGCGCGAAAGTCCTGCTGATCGAAAAGAGCGCCGGTGAATTCGGCGACGGCAATGTCTTGATGGCTTCCGGCAGCTTGCGCGCAGGCGGCAAGAGTCCGCGCACCGATCCGAACGAACTCTATGACTTCGTCATGGCCGAGGGCGTGGCTTATCCCGATCTCGCACGATCTTGGGCCGAGACTTGCGGCCGCGCCGTGGATTGGTTGGTCGCGAGCGGCGTCAAAATCACCGAGAGCGCGCCCGGCAGAATCTGGTTGGATCAGTCGGGCGAAGTGTCGCTCGCGCCGGTTTATAAGAAAGACGTCGGTATGCGTGCGCTCGCCAAGCTCAAAGAACGGTTTATTGGACTTGGCGGACACTATCGGAACGGCGTTGAAGGCGACTCTCTGATCGTGGCGAACAATCGCGTTTGCGGTATTGTGGGCAAGCAGGCCGGCGCTGACGTCGAATTGCGCGCGAGCACGACGATCCTGGCCACCGGCGGCTTCAGCGCGAACAAAAATTTGGTCAAGACCTACATCGGTCCTTTCGCCGATCAGTGTAAATTGCGCGGCTCGAAACAGGATACCGGTGACGGTTTGCGCATGGCCCTCGCGGCCGGCGCCAAAGCGGTCAATTTGAAATATTTCTACGGCCATCTGATTTCACGCAAAGCGCTCGTCGACGACCGTTTTTGGCCCTACCCGCGGCTAGATTCCTTCGTTGATGAAGGAATCCTGATCAATCGAAACGGCGAGCGTTTTGTCGACGAAGGCCGCGGCGATGTCGCGGTCGCCAATGAATTGGCGCGGTCGAATGACGTTACTGGCGCGATGCTCCTATTCGATCAGCAAATCTGGGATGCGGCGAAGGATGATGCGTATGCGAACTCGGTAAAGACACCGGCGCCGAATCCCTGGCTCAAAGATAACGACGGGGAAATCTTTTCCGACGACACGATTGAAGGGCTGGCAAGAACACTCGGCGTCGATGGTGGTTTTTTATCGGCGACGCTCAACTCTTACAATCGCGCCGTCGAGTCGAATTCCGCGCACTCATTGGCCGTGCCGCGCACCGGCAGGCCGAAACTATTGTGCGCGCCGTTCTATGGTTTGAGAGTGGTGCCCGGCATCACTTTCACGATGGGCGGAGTTTTGGTAAACGGGCGCGCCGAAGTTTTAAATGAACGCGAGCAACCGATCGGCGGTCTCTACGCCGCCGGCGATGCCATCGGCGGTCTCATGGGCGGATACCGCGGCGGCTACACCGGCGGTTTGATGCAGGCCGTCGTGACCGGAATTCTTACGGGTGAAAATGCGGCGAAAAGCGACAGGCGGGTTTGAAACCCGCCCCTACGCAAAAAATCCTTGATCGATTTCACCTGACAGCGGCAGCCCTGTGACCGTACCGTAACGCACGGTCTTGTAAAAACTTGATCCCTACACGATCAAGACGCACGAGCACGAGCTTTCATTCCGCCTCTTCCCGATACAACCCCAGTGCTTCCGTCGAGGGGCGATCGTTGATCGAAAACAGAATCGCATCTTCATCGGTCATGTTTTCGTGCGAATGCCACTGCCAAGACGGTACGACGAAGATATCGGTCTTGTCCCATTTGAGTTCGGTGGCGGAGACTTTGGTCATACCGCTGCCGCGGAATGCGTAGTAGACCGTAGTGCTTGTGTGCCTGTGGCTTTTGGTCTTTTCCTTCGGACGAAGCAATTGGATCGAGCAAGAGCAGGTCGGCAGCGTGTGCCCGCCGTCTACCGGGTTACTATACTCCAAGATTATTCCATCGTAGGGATCTCCAGCGCTTTCTTTCAACGCCTGTAGGCTCGCGTTGGTTTCTTCCCATGGATAACGATAGGGCGGCGCTTGAAATGAGCTCTTGATCCAGCTCGGCCGGGCGTGGCCAAAAATTTTCGCCGAAAAGTTTTCCGGCTTTTCTACTGGCTGTTGGGTTTTCTTAAAATTTTCCTGGATCATCGCGCCAAAGTGAGTCACCAGGCGAACATCCAGACCGTCGAGCCACATGACCGACTCGGTTGAGTTGTTGAAGTGGTCATGCCAGGTCCAGTTCGGTGTCGTAATGAAATCACCCTCGGACATCGGGAAACGCTCGCCTTCGACGATGGTATAGGCGTTGGGCGTGCCTTTGACGATGAAGCGGATCGCTGCCGCGGTGTGGCGGTGTGCCGCGGCAATTTCGCCGGGCTTAACCAGTTGTACCGAGATATGCACCGTATTGGTCATGCCGGCGGACAAGCCGGGGTTTCGCATCTGGATCGTGCGCCGCCCCGCATCGCTGGTGGTGATCAGCTCGCCGGCCCAATTGAGCGCCTCGAAGATATCTTTTCCCTTCCACAAATAAGGCTTCACCGTCTGAGACCAATCCGAGTGTTCCCAGTGGCCCTTCAAGTTGTGCTCCTTCATCCACCGACTCAAATCCTGCAGGTCCATGGTATCCCTCCTCCGAGATAAAACCGGCGCTTCGTGCTTGTTCCATACAAAGGGCGCGCAAGGCTGTCAAGCCAACCGCGCGCGGACCACCGCAAATCGGTTCGTAGATCGGAAAAGAGAAATACTCTGTATCAGTGAGAGGAACGAAAGCGTGTCAGGCGTCCGAGCTTCTGGAGGGGATGGAGCGCCAGCTGCCATATACGGCTTGGCGACTTTGCTGGTTTCGTTGCCACCGGGGCGATGGTGGAGGTCAATTGTTCCATTGCACGGTCGATAATCGCCTGGGCGGCGCCAAGCGCCCAACTGTCGGCGGCGTATTTGTTTGGAAAGGTCAGTTTCTCAGCGTCGAAGCAGTGAGCAAAGCTGCGCACCCACATTCTGCGCAAACCGGCCTCGGTCTCCATCCAGACGCAGGCTTCGGGAAGCCACGACTGTGGACCCACCGAAAACGACGCCGCGTGAATGCCACAGCCTCGATGGTGGATGGAATCAGGAATCGACTGTTCAATCAAGTTCATTCATTCACCGCCATCTCTGCCGCGAAATACCGGTTACGGATCGATCTGCCGGTGTCTTGTCTTCTAAGCAAGCTCTGGGCCATCCGCCGTTTTGGCATTTAGAAGTATTCTATGGGAGGTTCGCCGTCCCAGTCGCCAAGAAAGCGCGTAATAAAGTTTGCTCGTGCTAAGGATTTACCTGTTAACCGAGCTTGGGAAGAGAAACCGGCTTGCTCAAACTTGACGCCCGTCCACCTCCGGTAGGCGTGATCAATCGGCCCAAGGGACGACGCCGAATCGCCACAAAACCTTCAAGGGTCGGCGTGCCAAGCCGACGAGCTTGCTCATATGGTTTGTGCAGAGTGGCACGCGCGGCGATGATATGGGATCGAATTCGGGGAGCGCCCTGTCGATGATCGCTCGAGCGGCATCGAAGGCCCAATTATCGGCTTCGAGTTTGTTGCGAAAGGTTATGTTTTCGCTGTCAAAACAGTGGACAAAACTACGCAACCAAACCCGTCGCGACCCGTCATCAGTCTGCAGCGAGACGCAGGCTTCGGGAATCCATCTCTGCGGTCCAGCGGCGTAGGATGCGGCTCGGATATCGCAACCGCGATGTTCCTTAACGCGAAAAATCAGGCTCGATTCCATTGTGTGCGAACTCCAGCTCTGGTGCATTGATGCAGGAATAAGCCCCCTGCCAAATCGCAAGCCTTATACCATCGATTTTTGCGCCAATCTGATGAAATCGAGCGCCAGGTCCGCCAAATAGACGAGCAAAAATGTCCGTTTTCTCGAACGAAATTTGTCCAAACGTCTCCCTTTCACCTTTGGCCGCGTGCGGGCCAGCCGCGGGCAAAATCGTGACCGGTGGTTGACAGCGTGCTGGTTGGCGCGCTTTGCTGATCGGCGATGATCAATTTTTCGTGCGCCATGGCCAGCTTGTGAATCCGATTCTCACGGCTCCGTTCCTGTTGACGGTATCCGCTTATCTAATCGATCGGATCGGCGGCGCTTTCTCAAAGCCTCCCGAAGATCTCGCGCAAGGCGCCACTACTGCAACGCAAAAATTAATTGACCGGGCGTTCGAGGACGTCGATCCAGCGCGGCTGGTCGATTACCATACCCATATCATCGCCATTGGCACGAGCGTGCCCGACGCGTTTGTGAATCCGCGGATGCTGAGCGGTTTCAACCTCCAACGCTTGAAGTTTCGGATTTACCGAAGCGCCTCGGGCATCCGAAATGAAAACAACACCGATCAGGAATACCTCGACCGGCTGGTGCGCCTTGCGCGCGCCAGCAAATGTCATGGCAAATACCGCATTCTCGCTTTCGACAAACACTACAACGCCGACGGCAGCATCAATTTTATGAAAACCAACATTTACGTCCCCAACCGGTACGTCGTCGAGTTGGCCGCGCGCTATCCTGACATTTTTCTGCCGGTCGTGTCGATCCATCCCTACCGGCGCGACGCTCTGCAAGAATTAGAAAAGTGGGCGAAGGCCGGCGTTAAATATTTGAAATGGTTGCCCAACGCCATGGGTATGAATGCGGCTGACAAAGCGATCGATCGCTTCTTCGAAAAAATGAAGGAACACGGGATGATTCTGCTTTCCCACGGCGGCGAGGAGCAAGCTGTGGAAGCTAAGGAAGACCAACGACTCGGCAACCCGCTGCTGCTTCGGCGCGCTTTAGACATCGGCGTCCGCGTCATCATCGCCCACGCCGCCAGCCTCGGCACCTGCGACGATCTCGACAACGGCACTGGAAAGGCAGCAAGCTGCTTCGAGTTATTTCTCCGTCTGATGGATGAGCGGAGGTACCGAGGTCTTTTGTTCGGCGACATCTCGGCGATGCCGCAATTCAATCGCATGCCTCAGCCGATGCTGATGCTCCTCAAGCGCCAGGACCTACATGCACGCTTGGTTAACGGCAGCGATTATCCGCTGCCGGCGATCAACTCCCTGATCTGGACCCGATCCCTTGCGCGCGACGGCTTTATCACCGCCGAAGAGCGCCAAGCGCTCAACGAAATCTACGACTACAACCCGCTGCTTTTCGATTTCGTCCTGAAGCGCACCCTCCGCCACCCCGAAACGAGGCAGAAATTCGCCGCGTCGATTTTCATGGAGAATGCCGCATTGGAAAACTGAGCAGTGCTGGGTTTTTCGGATTTCCCAACGCTCCAGTGCTCCACCACTCCAATGTCGACCGTCACGCGTTTACGCGGACGGCCGATTGACAGCGGCGGCATCGCTCCATTAGTGTGCGGCCAAACGTCGAAACGCGGAGGAGAATTTCTCGGCAGTCGCGATTCGGGTGTCCAAGATCGCGACCGTGGAAACGGCAGCAGTATGCGCTTTTACATCAATATTCTTACGACTTACTTTTCCGACTTGGACCCGCCCTATGACGTCTACTATCGGCAAATCCTCGAACAGATTGAGCTCGCCGAAGAATTGGGCTGGGAATGCTTCATGTTCAACGAGCATCATTTTCTCGGCTACGGTGGACTGGCAGCCAATCCGGCCGTGCTCCTCGCCGCCGCTGCGGCGCGAACTTCGAGCATTCGTTTGGGCCCGTGCATCGCGATCTTGCCGTTGCGCCATCCGCTGCTGAGCGCCGAAGACTATGCGATGGTCGACGCGCTGTCGGGCGGCCGGCTCGAGTTCGGTATCGGCTCGGGCAATACCGAAATGGATTACAAAGTATTTGGCGTCACTCGAGAGAACGACCGGCAACGGCTGCGCGAGGCGATCGAGGTTATCTTAAAAGTCTGGGGCAATGAACGGATCGGACACAAAGGAGAATTTTGGAGCTTCGATCCGCTCACGCTTTATCCGCGGCCAATCCAGCAACCGCATCCGCCGATCTGGGTGGCCGGCACGTCGGTGGAAGGTCTAGGCTGGGCCGGCCGCCAGGGTTACCACATCATGATCGTCGGCCACCCGCACCCGCCGGAAAAAGTCCGGCCGGGTATTGAGGCGTGGAAGCAGGGCTTGCTCGAGGCCGGATTCGATCCAAAGCAAAAGCACTGTCAATTCCACGTGCGCACCCATGTCAACGCAAGCGCCGCGCAGGCGCGTGCCATCGGCATGGCGGCTATCAAACGCTATGATGAAATCTCACGCATCGGCCGACGCTCGCTCACCGCTGCGCCGGCGGAATATGATTGGGACTCGATGCTCGCTACCGGCCGAAACAATTACGGCGACCCGACGCAGTGCATCAAACAGATTTACAACGCGATGGAGAATTATTACTTCGACACCCTGACCACCACCTTCAACTTCGGCGGCATCCCTCACGCCGAGATCATGAAATCCATGCGTCTGTTCGCTAAGGAAGTTATGCCTGCATTTCGTGGCGCCGATTAGCGCGCGGTGATGAACCGCCGGCCTGGTCGCGTCTCACCCATTAGCGCATCCTATATGCAAGATCGCTTTATTCTATTTGACCGAGGCCGGGCGATTCACTAGGATCCGCCACCGATCATCGTTACAATCGGAGCCTTCGTATGGTTGACAAACTTGCGGCGTTATTGGGGCGACAATCCAAAGTCAATCTCGTCATCCTTGCCATTACGATTTCGGTACTGCTCGGTGCGCTCGATTTCTTTACCAGCTATGAAATCCATTTTTTGCTTCTTTATTTGATCCCAATTTTCATCGGAAGTTGGTTTATCTCCCGCGAAACAGGCGTTTATCTCGCCGTGTTTGCGTCGCTGATTTGGTTGATCGCGAACGCCCTCAGTGGTCATACCCATGCACCTGGGTGGATTATTTACTGGAATCTCCTCATGCGCACGGCCGCATTCGTTATTTTTGCCGTCACCCAGGCGCTTTTGCGCGCCAAGCTCGATGAGCTATCGGAGCTCGCCAGTCGGGACTTTCTCACTGGTTTGCCGAACGGCCACAGCTTCTACCGATTGACGGCGAAGGAAATGGACTTGGCCTTCGGCGTAGAACCGATGACTCTGGTTTGTATCGACGTAACAGGATTCAAATGGGTCAATCACCGGTTCGGCTATCCCACCGGCGACCAGATGATGTGCACCATCGCCCACACGATAAGACAGCATGTGCCTCGACCCGATCTCGTCGGTCGGATGGGCGGCACATCGTTTGCCGTGTTATTGCCTAACGTCGCCTCGGACGTCGCCAATCTCATTCTCCAGCGGGTTCAAAACGCGCTCCATCAAGAGCGACGCAGATATTCCTTTCCCTTGACCTTCTTTATCAGCGCCATCGCGTGCACCAAGGCTCCGCGCACGGTAGCCGAACTGCTGCAAGAGGCTGATGCGCAAATGACCCGTATCAAAGGTGGTCGAAGGGATTCCTTGCAGATATCCAGAGTCGACAATCTGCCGGCATTGAACTGATTCCCGTCCAGCTTCTAGCTTGAGCATCCATCCCTGCTCTCGGTGAAAGGCCAACGGAAATCTCCTCTCAACCCCGCGCTGAGGGCGTCACCTCGCGCGAGAGCGGGGGACGATGTTTTTAATTGTCGGCCTCCCAGCGAGAAAATGCCGCGTTTGACCCGTAAGCGAGGGCGCCGGTATTTGCGGATAGCGTTGCTCCTTCGCTAGGCGTTCACGGCGAAGCCTTTCCCGATCGTCAACACCGGTCAACGTCGGCCGATCGCGCCCGCGCATCACGTCATTTCGTTTTTTCATCGTCCATGGGATAATTCCTAGAGCGACTACTAAATCTAGATCCCGGCTCGCGTAAGACTCTTTCCATGCCGCTTAAATACTTTACCCAATCGCCTTTATGGCGCTCGTTGCGCCATCGCAACTACCGGCTTTATATCACGGGGCAGTTAGTGTCCGTATGCGGCACCTGGATGCAGCAAGTGGCGCAAAGCTGGCTGATTTATCGCCTCACCGGTTCGGCGACGATGCTCGGCGTGGTCGGCTTCGCCACTCAGATTCCCGTCTTCGCCTTGGGCGCCATCGGCGGCGTCGTCAGCGACCGCTACTCCTCGCACCGGGTCGCGGTCTGGACCCAAAGCGCCGCCCTCGTCCAAGCGATCATCTTGTCCATTCTAACGCTCGGCGGCTGGGTCCAGCCGCTGCACATCATCGTTTTGGGAGTGGTCTTGGGAATCGTCAATTCCTTCGATATGCCCGCTCGGCAGGCGCTGATGCATAAGCTCGTTGACGTTGAAGATCTGTCCAACGCCGTCGCGCTCAACTCCTCAATGATCAACGCGGCGCGCATCGTTGGCCCCGGCATCGCCGGCATCGTCGTCGCCCAACTCGGCGAAGGCGCCTGCTTCTTGATCAATGCGGTTAGCTACTTTGCGGTCATCGTCGCGCTTTTGGCCATGCGACTGCCGCGCCAGCGCAGCAGCGCTACGACGCATCTATCGGTCGGCAATTCGTTGATCGCGGGGATTCGCTACACGGCCGACACGGCGCCGATCCGCGATATCTTACTATTGCTCGGCGTTGTCGGCGTCATGGGCATGCCCTACATTACGCTGCTGCCGGTTTTTGCGTCCGCGATTCATCGGGGCGGCGCCGATGCGCTCGGTTTGATGATGGGCGCGGTCGGGTTAGGAGCGTTGATCGGCGCGCTTTCCCTGGCTTGGCGCAAGTCGGTGCTCGGTCTCGGTCGGGTTATCGCGATTGCGACTTTGGGGTTCGGCGTCGCACTGGTCGCCTTTACTCTGGCGAAGATATTTTGGCTTTCCCTGCTGCTTCTCGCGATGGTCGGCATGGGCTGGATGGTGTTGATCGCCGGCTGCAACACCGCGCTTCAAACCCTCGCCGACGATGCCATGCGCGGCCGTGTGATGAGTCTATTTTCGATGATGCTCGTCGGCATGGCGCCCTTCGGCAGTCTGCTGGCGGGCTGGTTCGCCGATCGCGTGGGCGCGCCGCTGGTGGTTGCCGTGGGCGGTGCGGTCTGCTCCCTGGCCGGGCTGCTATTTGCCACGCAACTGCCGAGGATACGCGAAGCCGCGCGGCCGATCTTGGCCGCGCGCGGCATCATCATGGAACCGACCACCGGGGGCGAGGCCGTCAACGTCGATCCGACTTGAAACCCAAAGCAGCAAAAATCGCACGAGTGATTTTTCGCCGCATCAAGCGCAGCGGCGATGCGCTGTGAAACACGCCGTAATATGAATTAGCGATAGAGCGCGTCAATAAAGCCGCTGCTTTGCAGCTCGCGGACGAACCGGTCGTCGAAGAATCGCTTTGGGCCCTGGCCTTTCGCCTTGGGATTTCTCAGCTCCAACTCGTCGAGCACGGCTTTCATCGCCTCCACGGTCGGCAACGGCACCTTCATCAGATACTTGTTGGCGTAGACATCGTAGGCTTCGGCGAGCTGCTCTTGATCGTTGGTGCGCAGAAACTTGCTCATCACTCTGATCGTGAACGGCCGGTCGCGCTTCATGCGCGCGATCGCCTCGACCTGCGCTGTCATGTAACGGCGCACGAGATCCGGCTCCTTGCGAATCACCTCGCCGCGCGTCGTGATGCCGGTGGACGCATAGGGCAGGTTCAACGCTGCGATGTCGAGCAGCTCATGAAAGCCGAGTTTCTTCGCCCGTCCGATGGCCGGATAAGAAAGAATGCCGCCTTGAATGCGGCCGCCTGCCATCGCCGGGACAATCGATTCCATGCCGCCGATCTGGATGATTGAAACGTCTTTCTCCGGCACCAGACCGAAGTGGCGCAGCGCGATGCGCGCGCCGGTATCGATGGTCGTGCCGAAGCGGCTGATACCGACGGACTTTCCGCGCAGCTGCTCCGGCTTTTCAATTTCCGGCCGGACCATCAAGCTCAGCACGAGCGTACCGATGGTAGTGCCGACGACCGTCACGTCGGCGCCGCCCACCGCCGCGCTCGCCGTGGTGGCGCCGGCAATTTGCAGGAAGCTGATCTCGCCGGCGATCAGCGCGTTCATCCCTTCCACGCCGCTCGGCGTGGCGATCACTTCGACATCCAGACCATGCTTTTTGAAAATACCCGCTTCCCGCGCCAACCAGGGCACCGCCATGGAGCCCGACAGCGAGGTGATCGCCACACGCAGCTTACGCAGCGGCGCATCGGCGGCCGAGGAAAAACTCGGAATCGTCGATAACCCGATCAAACAGACGATCGAAATTACTTTGAACCTCGATAACATGATTGCCTCTCAATCTCGCTTGTCGTTGTCTTCCGGCAGTCTTTCGACTCCTGCCTCATCACGCCGCGGCCGACCCGACCGCGCGACGTTAACGCCTTACCTTATAGTCCACCGGTCCGTGAAATTTGATGCCGAGTCGGTGAAACAATTTGTCAGCGCGATCGAACATTGCCGGGCTGACATCGAAGGCATGACGCACGCAGCCATCGTGTTCCACCGTGCGGTAAAGCGGCTCATTGCGCTAACACAAAAATATATTGTGATTGCCGAGCTTGAAACAGGACATCCGCGAGTTGGCAAGCCGGCCGACATGTTCCAGACCGAGGATGTTACGGTAGAATTTCCCCGCCTCATCCAGATCATTGACCGTAATCGACCCATGGACCACCGCATTGAGGTGCAATTTCTCCATACCGCCGCTCCTTTCGAGCTTCACTTACCCCATTCGCTCGGAGCTGTCCACAGACGAAAAAGCAAGAAGGAAAAAGGATAGTACGGCATACTGTCGGCGCTGTTCCTTGTTTTTCAGCCTCATCCTTTTTCGATTCCTCGTTGACTTCCTGCCGCGGTTCCACCTAAAGTCAATGCGCTCGAACGGTGGAGGAGAAAGATGGCCATCCAAAAAATCACCATCGGCTGCCGTGATTACGACCACATCCGCGCCCTTGCTGACGGGCGAGTCAAGCCGGACGGCCTCGAGGTTCGATTCGTCAACATTTCGCCGCCGTCGCAGATCTTCCTGCGCATGCTTCACGACGAGGAGTTCGACGCCTCGGAGATGTCGCTGTCGAACTACATGATCGCCCTCGGCAAAGGCGACCGCAGATTCATCGCGATCCCGGTGTTTCCGTCGCGCGTCTTTCGCCATTCGTACTTCTGGGTCCATGCTCGATCCGGTATCGACAAACCCGAGGATCTCAAAGGCAAAAAAGTTGGCATCGCCGACTATTCGATGACTGCGCTGCTGTTCGTGCGCGGGTTTTTGCAACACCAATACGGGGTCGCGCCGCAAGACATCCATTGGTTTCGCCGGCGCTCGGAACATGTCGCGATCGAGATTCCGCCGGGCATTCGCATCGACAACATCGGTAAGGATGAAACGCTGGACGGCTTGATCGAATCCGGCGACCTCGACGCCCTCGCCGTCACCTCGCCGCCGCGGGCTTATTTGCAGGGATCGCCGCTGGTGCGCCGGCTTTTTCACGATTGCCGCGCCGTCGAAGCGGCGTATTACCGCGAGACCAAGATCTTTCCGATCATGCACATGGTGGTCATCCGGCGCGCTTTGTATGAGCAAGATCCGACGATCGCGGTTCGCTTGGCGCAAGGATTTGCGGCTGCGAAGCAGCTCGCCTTCGAAGCTTATGACGAAGGCTTGTCGTCACTGCCCTGGGTTAATTTAGACCTGGAGTATGCCCGTCAAGTCTTGGGATCCGACGTTTACCCTTACGGAGTCAAAAACAATTTACCGACGCTGCAAGCGGCCACGCTCTATTCCCACGAACAAGGGTTGACCTCTCGAAAATTTGCTGTCGAGGAACTGTTCGCGCCCGAAACCCTCGATCTATTTTCCACAGACTAGGCGGGGCCGGTTTATTTGGTCTTTTTTCTTTGCTCGGCCAAAAAGCCGCTGGTTTCGAGATTGCGGACAAAGCTCGAATCGATAATCTGATCGAGATCGACTTGATTGATCTTGGGATTGATCCGGCCGACGATGCGCTGGACAATTTTGTAAGCGGCCGGATTGGGCGCCAGGTCGAGCGTGGTCATGAGCCGCAACACTTTATAAGACGCTTCGACGTCATCGCTCTTCGAAAGCCGTAGATGTTTTTGCAGCGTTTTGGCGACCTCGGCCTTGTTGCCGCTGTCGAGAATAAAGGCGCTTGCCTCGGCGAGGCCCTTGGACAGGCGCAGGAAGAACTCCTGCCGGCCGGCGATGGATTCTTTGAGCGCGCATAGACTCGGTCCCTGGTAAGGAGCCTTGAGGTCGGCAGCATCGGCCAGGGAACGAAAACCCGCTTTGAGCGGCGCCTCGCTCAAGGTATAAGTCATCGCCGCGGCGTCGATGTTGCCGGCAAGCAGCGCCTGAGCGATCACTTGGCCGTCGCCAATGACGCGAATTTTGAGACCGAACTTGTCGGCATCGACGCCGAGGTAATCGAGGATGATCATCGTTTGCAGCCAGAAGCCGCCGCCGATGCTTTGCACGCCGACGCTCTTGCCGCGCAGATCTTCGATGCCCTTGATGTCTTTGCGCACCACCAGCAGCCGGGGAATTTTATTGATCGCGCTGGCGATGCAACCGAGCCTGACCCCGCCGGAGACCGTGCTGAGTATCGTCGATTGCGCGGGATAAACCGCTTCCACTTCTTTCGCTACCAGCGTCGCCACACTGAGCGCGCCATTGCGCACTTGAATCATCGAGGCGTCGATACCGTATTTTTTGAAAATGCCTTTGTCGATGCCCACCCACATCGGCGCGGCGGTTTCGTTGTAGCCGCCGTAGGAAACCCTGAGCGGCTCCTCGGCACGAGCGCCATGCGTCACACCCCAGCAAACGAGTGCGAGCACAATTCCCAGTAAAATTTTACCGCTTCGAACCAAGGCCATCACCAAACCTCCTGCTCACCGTGTGCAAAATCAACCGGAAGTATTGATCCAAGCGCAGGCGTGCTTTACAAGCCGCGCGCGATGCTGTGTCCGTTGGACGAGCGCAAGCTCTCCATCAAGCGGCCGTAACCCGGTCGGCAGTCCATGATCTGCAGCGCCTTGAGCGCGCCCCACACCATCGCCGCCGGCGCCGCCACGACCGCCATTCCGGTGTCCGCCTCCAGGGGCGCGATGATATCCACCGAAGGCCAGCGCGGGCAGGCGATATAGATTGCATCGGCGTCCGGATGCTCTTTGGCCGCGCCTCGAGCGAGCTCGAATGCGACCTCCGGCGATTGGCTAGCGAAGTCGATATTTTTAACCAGTCCGAGCCCCTTGATGGCGGCGACATTGAAACCGTTCGTTGCGAGAAATGCGCCGATCTCCCGGTTGCGCGCTTCAATGAATGGACTGACGGCAATCACCGAGCGCGCACCCAGTAGACGCAACGCGGCCGCCACGGCACCGTTGGCCGTCACTACCGGCAGCCCGGTCTCCCGCCGCAGAAGTTCACCTAACTCGGCGTCGCCCGACGGCCCTTTGGATAACGCCACCGGAGCGCCGCCGCAGATCAGCACATTGACTTTTTCCGCCGCCAGCCTTTTGCCCGCGTCGATCATGCGCTCGAACGCCGCGCTCGCCTGTTCGGCGCCCAAGTTTTGAATCGGCTCGCTGATCGTCAGAGCGACGTGAAGCACGCCGTCGGGTAATAGCTTGCGCATCTCCTCGCCCGAAGTATCGAGAATTGCCGGGGCGATATGGCCGATGCGCGCGCGCCATCCATAACGCAAATTTTGTCTCCGCCTTTCCTAAGCGCTTTGAACGAAATGCCATGAAGCGTCGCGCAATCGCGACGCGCCGCTTTGTTGCCTCGGCTGCGACCCTAACAAACGCTTTCGACCGGTGTCAATCGACCAGAGTGTTGTCGATTGCAAAAAAGTAAATCGTCGGGCCCGGGTAAAGCGACTCGCCGCATACACTGATCGCGCACAAAAAAACGGCCCATGCCTAGATGGCATGGGCCGTTTATCTATTTGAGGTCGAGGCTGATTGATGATTACGAAGTCGGGTTGCCCTCGGAAACCACGAATCGATCGCGGCGATTTTTCGCCCAGCACGTTTCGTTATGCTCTTTGCACAACGGGATTTCTTCGCCGTAGCTTACCGTGGATAATCGATTGGCCGCTATGCCTAGCGTGGCTAGATAATCAAGCGCGGCCTGCGCCCGTTTGGCACCCAGCGCCATGTTGTATTCCGCCGTGCCCCGCTCATCGCAGTGACCTTCGATCTGCACGCGCGCCCCTGGATTGCCTTTCAACCAATCGGCATGCGTTTTCAGCGTGGCGCGGGCCGTCTCCGACAAAGCGGCACTGTCAAAGCTGAAGTTGATATCTTTGAGCGGTCCGCCGCTGGCCGGCTCGCCTCGGCGCAACGCTTCTAAGCTGGAAGTCGTACCCTCTTTCGCCGGCGCCGGCTTTGCCGCGGCAGCTTTCGGGGCGGACGACGCACTGGGGTTCTCCGCCGTCCATTTGGCCGGTGGGGGATTAGCCGGGTTTCCGCAGGAAATTAAAAACACCGCCGCCAATAAACTCAAACCATAACTCAATACCGCTTTTCGCGCCTTCATCTATCTCGCCCGCCTTTCCCGTCCGTATTGGACTGATTTGATTGCCCGATTGTGAAGCATTGCATCGGTGGTGTCAACTATTAGACCGATCAAAACAAGTTTATATTCTTTGCGAAACGACCGAGATGACGTTCAACCACGCCCAAAAGTACTCTGATGTCACCCGCGAATCAATCGGGTACGATCCGGAGACCGTAAAGCTTGCTCGCTGCAACTTTAAGCCGATACCAGGTGTCGCCCGCATTATTAGTCGCGTACACAAGCCCATCGGTGTAGCCCACGCAAAGAGTTTCGTGATCGTCCGGGTGCGCTGCAAAACCGCAAGTCATATGTTCATGTCCGACGGGAAGGCCGCCTGCCAGACGCCCCCATATCCCGCCGGCGTCGTCGCTGCGCAATATTTGACTTTTAGCCCCGCCGGTTTGCGCCGCAAGATTGCGGCTGAATCTGACCGTGTTATAGGGACCGGCCCGGACGGTACGATAGCCAGGCCAGGAAGCCGGCCCGTTTTCCGCCGCGCCAAGGAAAAGGCGATCAGGCACCGCAGGATGGTTTACCATGGGGATGGCGTAGGCTCGCCCCATGCCGTATTCGCACTTGATCCAGCTCTTTCCGCCATCGCTGGTCTGGTAGGTGCCGATTCCGGTGCTGGCATACAAAGTCTCCGGTCTTGTCGGATGGCGCATGACCCAGTGCACGTCGCGGTATACGCGCCCGTCTTCGTGCTTGCCCATCTCGTAAGGGACGACCCCGGCGGGATCATTGATCTTGGGAAAAGCGGTCGCGCTTGCGGGTCCGCTGATGTCTTCCCAAGTCGCGCCGCGGTCGCGGCTGCGCGCCACGCCGCCCTCTTCAATGCCGACGATAATGTCATCCGGCGCGCGCGCGTCGAGCGCGATACAGCGTGCATGGGCCACATGCGCGCCCGGGGGAAAAGTCCACCTGCGGTAATCCGGTAGGCTACGAAACGTCGATAGCTCGCGGAACGACCGGCCGCCGTTCTCGCTGACATAGACAGCCGCCGGCAACGTACCGACATAAATTTCATTGGCCCGAGTCGGATGCACGGCCATCGTCCAGATATCCCGATAATCGATGCCGCCCGAGGGAAGCCACTGCCAGCTTGCGCCTGCGTCTTCGCTGACATGGATTTCTGTCAGCGTCGCCGCATACACACGCTTGGGATCGAACGGATCGCGCGCCACTTCGCGCACTGTCTCGCCTTCCAGCGCTCGATTGAGTTCCTCGACGCGCTCCGATTCCCCATCCCACCGGCAGCGCACCAGCCCGTCGGCTTGTAGCAGAAACAGATTTAACGGACCTTTCGCCGCCATGAGCATCGCCTCCTGCAGCCCGTTTTACGCTGCGGTTACCTTCTTTGCCGTAAAAATAAGGCAAGCGCCAAACGATCGTCAAGCGGATAAAATTTTTCGCCCAGGCGCAATACGCAGGCTGGATATTCCACCTCCTCTTGGATTAGATTAGGCGCGGCTGACGATGCGACTGGTTCAACCACCCAATTCAAACACTCGCAAACCCAGGCTCATCGCTCCGGCGGGGGCCTGTGATACTCATCTGCATGTCTACGGCGCGCGCGAGCTGTACCCCCTGGCAGCCGAGCGAAACTATACGCCCGACCCCCACTCGACCCTTGACGATTATCTCCGCGTCCATCAAGTTCTCGGCCTGGAGCGCGCGGTCATCGTCACCGGCAGCGCCAACGGCACCAACAACCGGGCTACGTTGGACGCGATCACGCGCATGGGCGGCCAATTTAAAGGCCTGGCTTTGCTCGAACCGGCGATCGGTGATGCGGAGTTGCGACGATTCGCGGAGAGCGGCATCACCGGTTTTCGCGTCAAAGCTGACGGCAAAGGTGGTCTGTCGTTCGACGATGCTGAGAAAATCGCGGAACGCGTCGCCGGCTTTTCGTGGCATGTGGAATTCATGTCACAGTCGCTGGCCGAAGTGATCGCAGCATCGCCGTTTCTGAGCCGTTTAAAACTTCCCTATGTTTTCGACCATGTCGCTCACGTGGAACCGGATCAAAATAAGAATCATCCTGAATTCCGTGAGCTGCTCGCCGTTCTTAAAAACGAAGCGCAAGCGTGGATCAATCTCTACAGTTTTTACCAGTTGTCGAGATCCGGCGCGCCGGACTACACCGACATGAACGACGTTGTTCGGGATATTATCGACGCTCGGCCCGACCAGGTCATCTGGGGCAGCAACTGGCCCCACGCCGGCATTTCAGTGCCGATGCCCGACGATGCCGATCTGCTCGATTTTTTGCTGGCGGTCGCCCCAGAGGAGAAGACGCGTAGGCTAATTCTGGTAGACAATCCTGCTAGGCTCTACGGCTGGCCGACAGCCTAGCCGTAAACCAAGCCAAGAGGAGGGTCCTGGCGGCTTGAACGATTTGAACTTTTGAACGTCTTGAGCCCGTCCGCAATGAGCTCCATGGCGCAAACTTACTAAGCCGAGAAAAAATTTAGGAGGCATACTATGTACGGTTGGCGCGCTCGCATCGGTCATGTCGCTCCGTCGCGCGGAGATACTTTGGTTTATGAATTTTACCGGATGTTTCCCGAGGGCTTCATGATGTTGAACACCACCGGCACGGTGCGTCAGTTGGTCGATGACGACTTCGAAAAACAACTGAGCCGCATCGAAGAAGCGGTCCAAGATCTGGTCGAGAATAATTGCGACTCAATCATCTTCAGCGGCTCACCACTTTTTACTCGCTTGCCATTCGGCAGCGACCGCGAGCTGGGCAAAAAATTGAGCGATAAATTCGGCGTCCCGGTGGCCGCCGGGTTGACCGCCGAAGTCGAAGCGTTGAAGGCGATGAATTGCAAAAAACTGGTGGTCGGCACGCCTTACGAAGACGAGATCAACCAGCGCCTCAAGCGGCATCTTGAAGCTTCAGGATTCGAAGTTTTGCAGATCGCCGGTTACGGCGTGCGCAAAAACGCCCAACTCACTGACCTGCCGGTGCACGCGTCCTACAAGATCGCCAAGCGACTCTACGCCAAAGCGCGGAACGCGGACGGCGTCTTCATTCCCTGTCCGCGCTGGCCGACCATTACCGACGTGCAATTATTGGAGAACGAAATCGGCAAACCGGTAATCACCAGCAGCTTGGCATGTATTTGGTACGCCATGAAGCTCATCGATATCAAAGAAAGTATCGTAGGATTCGGCCGCTTGATGGCAAATTTGGCGAGCTGAGTCTAGGCAGCGATTTTTTCTCACCTCCATTTTATTTTATAGCGCGCGATAATTTTCCCGTCTACGGCGCAGCGCAGCTCGAAACGGAGGCAGCGAGGGTTTGGCTTAGGGCGGTTTTATTCCGGGGACTCATGAACTCATTGTTCGTGAACCTGCTCGGTGGTCCATGCGCGAGCCCGAAGATCGTCGGCGATCCGAGAAGTAGTCGAGGCCACCCCAACCAAGAGCGGGCTGTGGGATGCCAATGCGGTAACAACGTATTTCTCGCAGCCTCAGTTGCCCCACACCTTTTGTGCGGTCTCCAGCATGACGTCCAGTTTTCGGAACTGATCTTCCTCGCTCAACAAATTGCCGTGCAGACTGGATGCAAAGCCGCATTGCGGACTGAGGGCCAGCTGTTCGAGCGGCAAATAGCGCGCCGCGTCGTCGATCCGGCGCCGCAACTCATCGACGCCCTCGATGCGACTGACTTTGGTGGTGATCAATCCGAGCACGGCGATCTTCCCCTTCGGCACAAAACGCAGCGGTTCAAAGCTGCCGGCGCGCTCGGTGTCGTATTCCAGCAAAAGCCGCTGATGATTGAGTCCGTTGAACAATTTTTCCGCGATCGCATCGTAACGCCCTTCGCGATGCCACATGCTTTGACGGTTGCCGCGGCAGATATGGATACCGAAAGTCACACCGGGGCAACTCGCGATCACCTCGTTATCGGCCAGGATCGAGCGCTCCATCGTTGCCATCGGCTCTTCGCCGCGCGCGCGCATCGCTGCCAGCGAGTCCGGATCGACATAGGCGGTATAACCGGGTCCGTCGATACCGACGTAGCGGCAACCGGCTTGAGCTAACTGTTGGAGCATCTGGCGCTCGACGGCGACTACGTCGCGCAGAAACTCATCCGTGCTTGCATAGACGGAGCGCGACGCTGTGGCGTCGTAGCATTGCTGGATTCGGTCCGGGCCGATCAAAGTCAGTTTGACCGGACGCTGGGTGAGGCTCTGGGTAAATCGATAATCGTCGAGCAACGAGTTATGCAGCAGCCGGAGTCGTTGGGTTACCCGTTTGCGATTGAGCAGGATCGGGTCTTGGCCCTTATGGGTGATCGACTCGTCGCCGTCAGATCGCTTGAGGATCTCGTGAAAGCTCTTGACACCCGCCTGCCACTCCTCGACCCCGGCGACGACAGCGAAACTCTCCATGAAACTGGTCCGGCGAAACTCGCCGTCGACGACGATCGGCAAGCCGTGCGCCACTTGTTTGGCAACGACTTCGCGAATCGCGTCGTCTTGAACCTGCTTGAGCTCCTCTGGACTCGCCTTTCCCGCACCATGCTTGGCAAAAGCTTCCTTTACCGACAACGGACGCAGCAAGCTGCCAACCAAATCGACACGGAGGCGGTCAAGATCGGAAAGCAACCGGAAAGACATTTAATTTCTCCTTTGAAACAATCGTGCGCCTGTTATTAAGTCGCGAGCGTACCCCTGGCAGACCCAGGTCGCACAGACTTCAATCGGAGGCCATCGTCGCGCACATTTTTTTTCTGTAGATCATCGCATTCGACCGTGTCACGGGTTCCGCTCCGTAAGTTTCATGCTTAGATCGGGCAGCCGCTGGGGACTGGGAAACGGCGGTTAAAGACATCTGGCTCGCGGTCTGCGGTCAATGAAACCTTAAAGCTCGCCATCATGCAAGGCGCAACGTTCGAAATGGAGCCGATCCGGTCGCCCGAGATATTTTTCTTACCCATCCAGATCTTATAGCCTCATATTCTTTCCACCGGTTTTTCTAAAGTGTCGATCATCATTCCGCGTTGCACGCTAATAGTCTTCTCCGACTCCTGTTATTTCCCCCTCTGCTGCTTCAACCGCGGCCGCTCGAGCGGTTGTGACGCTTTTGTAGACTATTGTGGCGCACGCGCTATCCGTCGGCCAAGCAAGTCCGTATGCGTAGCAAAAAGAGCCGCACGGATTTTCCCGCTTACTGCAGGTTAAACCCTGCAGGAAATTGATGATCCAAAGCGGTTCCGGGTAAATAAAACCGTGAAAAATCGATGAAAACAATTTTTCACCGTCGATGGCACCATTGTTGCGCCGTGCTTTAGGCATTTAACACAGGGGTAGCAATCCTTTTTATGTCGTCCCGTCTCAGCGTCGACCGTACAAAGTTTGAGGAAGTAAGTCATCGGAGACATGAGTTTCTCCCATCTTTCAACGAGCCACGGCGTAGGCCAATTGTCGGTGTGCCCGCGCCGGCACTGATTGAATCCCGCCACCGGCATAGCTCGACACTGGAGAAAATTGTTCGGCGCGGTCGGTCCTTCTTTGAAGGTGATAAAAAACTTTTTTTGAAGGGAGTCACCTACGGCCCGTTTGCTCCCAGCTGTCCAGGCATTCCTTTTCCCGACCCCGCATCGGCAGAAATCGACTTTGCGTTGATGAACGAGGTCGGCGTCAATTGCTTTCGCACCTTCACGCCGCCGCCCAAGTGGCTCCTCGACTTGGCGAACTCCTACGGCCTGAGAGCGATTATTGGTATTCCTTGGGCGCAGCACATATCCTTTCTCGACTCGAATCGAACTCAAGCGGAAATCCGCAATACCATCGCCCGCAGCGTAACGTCATGCAAGGACCATCCCGCGGTCTTCGCTTATCTCGTCGGTAACGAAATCCCGCCCGAAATTGTCCGCTGGTACGGTAGCGAGAAGATACGCGCTTTTCTTGGTGATCTGGTAGATTGCGCGAAAAACGTCGATCCGCGCGCGTTCGTGAGCTACGCCAACTTTCCCTCCACAGAATATCTCGAAACAGAATTTACCGACTTTTTGGCTTTCAACGTCTATCTGCATCATGAGGAAGACTTCCGCCGTTACCTGTCGCACTTGCACAACGTAGCCGGTGATCGGCCGCTTGTTTTGACCGAGGTCGGCATCGATTCCATCCGACAAGGAACAGTTTTTCAAGCCGAAACTTTGGCCTGGCAGCTGCGCGCCTGTTTTGAGACTGGAGTCGCCGGCACGGTGATCTTTTCCTGGACTGACGATTGGTATGCTTTTCCGTTATCCGGCGATGGCGGATTTCAAGTCAACGATTGGGCTTTCGGCGTGGTCGACCGCGAGCGCCGAAAAAAGCCAGCCTTCTTTGCGGTCAAAGACTGCTACGGCGCCGCTTTGCCACCGGCCCTGCGCGAATATCCGAAAGTCTCGGTTGTCGTGTGTGTTTACAACGGCGAGCGCACGCTCGATGCATGTCTCGCTTCGCTGCAAAAGCTCAACTATCCCAACTATGAAGTCGTGGTGGTTAACGATGGTTCGACGGACAGCACACGCCAAATCGCCGAAAGCTATGATGGTATTCATCTGATCCACCAAGAGAACAAGGGGCTCAGCGAAGCTCGCAACGTCGGCATTAGAGCGGCCACGGGCGAGATCATCGCATTCACCGATGCCGATTGCATGGCGGATCCGGATTGGCTGACTCACCTGGTCGCACGGTTTCACTCATCGGAGTTTGCCGCCGTAGGGGGGCCAAACTTGACCCCTCCAGACGACTCCTTCGTCGCATCCTGCGTTGCCGTGTCGCCCGGCGCGCCGACTCACGTTTTGTTGGATGATGAAGTCGCCGAACATATCCCGG
>JBLMXG010000166.1:0-11143 GCA_050257635.1 Chloroflexota bacterium | reverse complement strand
TGCGCCTTGGTGGCGCCACAATTGAGCGCCACGGCGAGGCCCTGGATGATCTCGCCGGCTTCGGGCCCCACCATATGGCAGCCGAGCACCCGATCGCTGTTCCGATCGACGACAAGCTTCATCATCGTGCGCTCTTCGCGGCCGGTGAGCGTGTGCTTGAGCGGCCGGAACGAAGTCTTATAGATATCGATCTTGAGATTCGCCTGGCGCGCTTCCTGTTCCGTCAGACCGACGGTACCACAGTTGGGCGTGCTAAAAATCGCGGTCGGAACGTTGACATAGTTCGGCCGCAACGGCTTGTTGTTGAACAGCGTATTCGCCAGCGCGATCGCCTCGGCAATCGCAACCGGGGTGAGCATCATGCGATCGGTGCAGTCACCGATGGCGTAAATACTGTCGACCGTGGATTTCGAATAATCGTCCACGACCACAGCGCCGCTGGCCTTGAGCGCAACCCCCGCTTTGTCCAGTCCGATCTCGCGGGTCTTAGCCTCGCGGCCGGTCGCGTAAAGAATTTGATCGGCTTCGATGACGCTGCCGTCAGTCAACGTCGCCCTGAGCAAACCGCCGGTCTTGTCGATTCGTTGGATGTCGCTCTTGAATCGCAGGTCGACGCCGCGCTTGCGCATTTCGTCTGCTAGGGTCGAGCGAATATCGTCATCGAAGCCGCGCAGGAAAAGCTCATTGCGATAAAGCTGAGTGGTCCGTGCACCTAAACCGTGAAAGATCCCGGCAAATTCGACGCCGATATAGCCGCCGCCGACGATGACGACCTTTTCCGGCAGCGACGGCCAATGAAACGCCTCATTGGACGTCACCGCATGCTCGGCGCCGGCAATACTTGGCACCACCGGCCAGCCGCCCACGGCCACGAGAATATATTTTGCAGTGATTTTTTTTCCGTCGACGGCAACCGTGTGCGGGTCAAGGATTTCGGCGTGACTTTCGAGGATCGTTACGCCCGAATCGCCGAGAAGTTTTCTGTAGACGCCGTTGAGGCGGCTGATTTCTCTGTCTTTGTTGGCGACCAATCTAGCCCAATCGAAGCGCCGCTCTTCCACCGTCCAACCGAATCCAACGGCATCGGCGAAATCGTCGCTGTAGTGCGAAGCGTACACCAAAAGTTTTTTTGGAATGCAGCCAACGTTCACGCAGGTACCGCCGAGATACCGCTCTTCGGCCACCGCCACTTTGGCGCCGAAGGACGCCGAAAGCCGGCTCGCGCGCACGCCACCGGAGCCGGCGCCGATGGTAAAGAGATCGTAATCATATTGGGCCATCGCAATCACCTTTGCTGCTTACAAATGGGTTGGGCGTAAAACGTACCATCCGCGGCGCCAAAAGTCTCGCATGGCCTTTGACGGAGCCGGCGCCGTTATGAACAACGGCGCTTCTTCCGTCCATTCGCCGCTTGGAACGATAGCGCGACCTGTGTTAAGCCAAGCTTCGCGGGAGAGACTCAGATGGCCGAGAAAAAAGCCAAGAAAAAAACCGGCGCGCCGCGCAAGCGCCGTAAACTCGCCGGCCACGCCGCCGGGCTGACGGCGACGGAATTGGTGACAACCACGCCGCCGAGCGGGGTCAAGGAATTAAGCGACGCCATCGAAACGGACGGCGGCAAGGTTCTGGCAAGCTACCGCGAACCCTTCGGCGGTCATTGGCTGGTGCTCGCTGCGCTGCCCATCGATCGGGTGGAGCCGACGCCGTATCAGCGCAATCTTTCCGACGCCCATGTGCGCAAGCTAGAAGGCGTCATCGCCAAGCTTGGCCGCTTTCTCGATCCCATTGTCGTCGTCCGCAAGGAACACAACGACAGCGCCACCCGTTACTGGACGCCCAACGGCAACCATCGTTTGTCTGCTATGAAAACTCTCGGCGCGAAAAGCATCGTCGGCCTGGTTGTGCCGGAAGTCGCCGCTGCCTATCAAATTCTCGCTCTCAACACGGAAAAGGCGCACAACCTGCGCGAGCGTTCTCTGGAAGTCATAAAAATGTATCAAGAGCTGGCGACGCTCGATGACGCCACCGAAGAGACTTACGCCCTGGAATTTGAAGAAGCGGCGCTGATCACCCTGGGGCTCTGCTACCTGGAAAACGGCCGTTTCAGCGGCGGCGCCTACCACCCGATCCTCAGGCGCTCGGACCAGTTCATCAAGAAGCCGCTCAAATCCTCCCTCGCGGTTCGCCAGGAACGCGCCAAGGCGTTGATGGACCTCGATCGGACCGTCGTCGAGAAAGTCGAAGCCCTTAAAGCCAAGGGCCTCACCAGCCCCTATTTGAAGAGCTTCGTGGTCGCGCGCATCAATCCGATCCGTTTCCGCCCCAAAGACGCTACGCCACTGAGTTTTGACGAGGTGATGGAACGGATGACCAAAGCCGCCGAGAAAATGAACGTCGAGAAAATCAGGGTCGAAGATTTGGCCAAATCCGGCGGCGCGCCGGAGGAAGCGGCTTAATTGATTTATTGGGGTCGCGTTATCAGCCCCGCAGAGATTCACAAGGAGGCAAAAACCATGGCGGACACGCAACGGGAATACCTGGTCGGCACGGTCCGGCCGACCAATAGACCTGAAGCCGGGCAGGAGCTCGATCTCGATACTTTGATTCCGGCAAAGATCAAGTTTGTTTACCTGACCATGAACTTCACCCGCGGCACCGAAGAGGAATTCAGCACTTCCATGCCCGGCTACGAGACCAAAGCGGCCGAGCTGGCGAAGCTCGGCGCGGACTTGGTCCGTCCGAGCGGCGCTCCTCCCTTCATGCTGCTCGGCTACAAAAAGGAGCAAGAGCTGATCGCCGGCTGGGAGAAAAAATACGGGGTGCAGATGTTTACCTCGGGACAGAACCACGTGCGCGCGCTGCGCACACTGGGCATCAAGAAATTTGTCGGCGCCAGCTACTTTCCGGAAAAGATGAATAATATTTTTGCCCGCTACTTTGCCGAAGCCGGTTTCGAGGTATTGGCGATGGAAGGGATCGACTCGCCTTTTGCCGCCGTGCCCAGCGTCCCGCCGGAAGAGATTCTTGATTTCATGAAACGGATAGCCTCCAAGCACAAGAGTGCCGACGGCATTTACATGCTCGGCTCGGCGTGGAAGACCGTCGCGATCATCGACCGGTTGGAAAAAGAAACCGGCCTGACCGTCGTTCATGCCGGGCCGGCGCGGGCCTGGGAAACACAGTTGCGTCTCGGACTACGCCACTCGATTCCGGGATACGGCCGGCTGTTGGCCGAGATGCCGCAATAGCTTCGAGGAAGGGCGTCATGGCAAATCATTATGTCGATTGCGACGGCCACGTGATGGAGCGGATCGACGAGATCGCCGACCTGATCGGCAAACAATTCGGCATCGAGGGCGAGATCAATCCTCGGCGCATGGTGCCGAGTCTCGACCGCTTTCACACACCCCGGTTGCAGCGGCGCACGCCGGGCACTTTCGATCCGTCGATCGGTCCGGAACGCTGGATGGAATTTCTCGACAAAACCGGACTCGAATACAGCGTGCTGTTCCCCACCGAGGGCCTCGCCTTTGGCCAGATCTCGCTCGCATCCTGGGCCGTCGCCTATGCGCGCGGCTACAACGATTGGCTGCACGAAAAATATTTAAGCTTTAGCCCGAAACTGAAAGGCATGGCACTGATTCCGATGCAGGATGTGCCGGGCGCCGTCGCCGAATTGCGCCGGGCGGTCGAAGGTCTCGGCATGCTCGGCGCGATGCTGCCATCCAACGGATTGAGATTTCATCTCGGCGCCAAAGAGTACTGGCCGATTTACGAAGAAGCCGAAAAGCTCGGCTGCGCCCTGGCCGTGCACGGCGGCTGTTACGGCGACTTGGGCTTCAATAGTTTCGGTATCTTCCCGGCGACCCGCGCCCTCGGCATGCCTTTTCCCCTCGCCATCGCCGCCACCGGCATGATCGTCGAAGGGATGCTCGATCGATTTCCCAAACTGCGGATCGGCTTCTTGGAAGGCGGCACCGCTTGGATTCCTATTGTCATCGATCGCCTCGAGCGGGAGACCGAATACGGCGGCCTCCAGCTCAAACGCAAGCCGGAAGAATATTTTACTGACGGGCGCATCTTCGTCGGTTGCGAAGGCAACGAGAAAACGTTGGCCTACGCCATCGAGCGGGTCGGTCCTGAGCCGTTCATGTTCGCGTCAGACTTTCCCCATGAGATTTCCCTCGGCAACTGCATGGAAGAAATCAATGAGATACTTGAACGAGAAGATCTAAAGCAAGAATATAAAGCCGCGATCTTGGGCGACAACGCGCGGCGTTTCTACGAAATCTAGGCGGCCGCCGCGTCGCCGGGAGGTTTGCGATTCTCTCTTGTGCCAAAGCGATCACGCCCGAATTACGTCCGGTTCTCCATCCGCGAAATAAAGCTCAGGACGCTAAAGTCGGAGCCGTTGCAGCCCTGCTGGCATTTCTCTTTTGCCTCTTCGGTGCTCCCACGTTCGCCTCGGCGCAAAGTGCAACGCCGATTTTAGTCGCTTACGCCGGGCAAAACGAAACGGTCGGACCCATGTGGGTGGGCGTCGAAAAAGGCCTCTTTAGAAAATATGGTCTCGACCTGCACATGGTCCAACTACGCAACGGCTCCCTTAGCATGGCGACGCTGGTCTCTGGCCAGGTGCAATACAATTATGGTTCGCCCGCCAACGCTTTGAGCGGCACCGCCGGCGGCATGCGCCTCCAATGCGTCGCCTCTCCGGTGCACAAGATTCCCCGCGTGCTGGTCGCGCGGAAAGACATCCGCACACTGGAGGATCTGCGCGGCAAAAGTTTCGGCGTCCAGAGCATCGGCGGCGGTTTCTGGCTGCAGACAATGATCGCCCTGGATGGCCTCGGCATCGATCCCGAGAAATACGATCTTAAAATGCGCGTGCTTGGCGACACCGCAACCGTGACCCAAGCGCTCGGCACCGGCGGCGTCGACGCCACGGTGATCCCGTACAGCTTCAGCGAAGCCGCCAAACGCGCCGGCGCCAACGTGCTCGCCGATATCGGCAAGATCAACGTCCCCTACCAAGGCACGACGATTTGTTTCTTCAAAGACTCTCCTTCGTCCGCGCCCGATCAAATCAATCGATTGCTCAAGGGGCTTATCGATTCTGTCGTTCTGATTCATGATCCGAGCGCCAAAGCCGATGTCGTCGAAATCCTGCGCAAGGCTTTCCGATTTCCCACTGCCGACGATGCCGAGGCCTCCTACAAGGTGCTGACCGAGATGGCGACTCTCGATATCATGCCCGATCCTGCCGCTTGGAAAGTGGTCCAGCGCATCGTGGCCAAGATCAATCCCAAGGTCGCCCAGGTAGATTTGGGGCAACTCCTCAACCCGGCCTTCGTGCGCAATCTGGAAGAAACCGGCTTCCTGCCCGCCGCGCGGAAGAAGATTCACTGATCACGAGCCGGCGGAGTTGGAACTGAAGATCGCGGTGCAACGAATTTCGATGACGATCCTTGTGCTTACAATTGCTCGCCAAACCGAACGGCAATGCCCGCACCGCCGACATTGAGCGCGCGGCGGTTGCGGGAGATCTCGGGGTCTGAAATAGCCATCACGTCGATCCAATCAATGACTACCGCCAGAGCGGCGAGTTGATAATTTTACAGTCCGGCCGCGAAGTCTCATGATGCTTGTCGTTATGCGATTTGGTGTCGATCTCCCGCGCTCACATCGATCGCCTATTGAAGCGCGTCGCTACACCGGCCAACCGTGCTGGGAAAGATCGATCGGGTTGCCGTCGGGATCATGGACACGAAACTCGGCTTCGCGATTGGGCGGTCGTTTGTCGACGCCCGACGCAGCGTTGAGCTCGTTGCAGGCGTCGCGTAGTGCCTCGACGTTTTCCACCTCGAAACCGAAGTGATTGATACCGGGCTTTAAATGCGCGCCCTCGATTTCGCGCTCGGGACCGATCGGGATGATCGCCAGGTTAATGTGTCCATCGGTCAGGTACGTCGCGGTGCCGACGCCGTGCACAATTTTTAGTCCGAAGCATTGAGTATAGAACTTTACCAATTTGTCGACGTCTTCCGTGAGTATGGCGAGATGGCGGATGCGAGCCATGAAACCTCCTCCTTATTTATTTACACGCAAACTGAAACTCATCCTATGAAACCTACGGCTGTCATAACAAGTAAAATTCTCGGCAGGAACCACACTCCTTGACGGATATCCTCTCTATGCCCTATTTAGATTAGAAGCAAAGGATCTGCCGCGGCGTCGTGTAAACGAACAGCCGGCACACTTAAAGTTTCCCGATAAGGAGGTTTCTATGGGTCTGTTGAAAATTGAGGGCGTGACTCACTGGTCGATTCCGGTGAACAATTTGGACGAATCGGAACAATTTTACGGCGACCTGCTCGGACTGAAACACCTGGGCCGACTGGGCAATTCAGGCATGTCCTGTTTCAACGTCGGCGATAATAATATCCTGCTCTGTGAGCGCGCGCCGGACATCGATAAAAATCACGTCGAAGATCAAAATGTGCACCACTCATTCACTGTCAGCCCCGACACTTTGGTGCAGGCCTGCAAGATCTTCAAGGAGCGGCAGGTGAAGATCGACCGCCTTTACTATCGCGCCAAGGGTTACTTCACCGGGCGTGAGCTATATTTTTTCGACCCGAGCGGCAATCGGCTCGAGCTGCGCGACCCGACTTGGAAGGCCGGCATGCCGGAACCGACGTTCGAAGACCTCGCAAACGCGTAAACAACGTTAAAAGTTTCGTTTGCCGTCCGGCCTGCGCGCTGGCTTTGCCGAACAGGATCAGGCAGGCAGCGATCTGTCGATCGCGACCGAAGAAAGTTGCACCGTGGAAGAAGAACTCTCGCAACCGATCGATACAACGCTGGATTCCCCCCGCCCACGCGTCCGCTTTCAAACTTTCGCATCCCTGCGCCATCTCGATTACCGCTACCTTTGGACCGGCACGCTGATGATGAGCGCCGGCCAGTGGGTGCAGCAAGTCACCCTGGGTTGGCTAACCTACGATCTCACCGGCAATTCGATGCTGCTCGGCGCACTGAACGGCCTGCGCGCCGTGCCCTTCCTGGTCACGGGACCGATAGCGGGCGTGGCTGCCGACCGCATGGACCGGCGCAAACTTTTGTTGCGCACCCAGTGGGTGTTGATCGTCACCGCCATCGCCATGGGCACGCTGGCCGCTTCGCCGTATTTACACGTCTCGCATATTTTCCTGTTCACTCTCGTCACCGGCGTGGCCTGGTCGTTCACCGAGCCGGTGCGCCAAAGCATGATCCCGAGCCTGGTCCCGAAGACGGACTTGGTCAACGCCATCGCGCTCAACTCGGGCGGATTTAATCTGATGAAAGTTATCGGGCCGGCCATTGGCGGCGCCCTGATCGCGCTGTTCGGCGCGGCGGGGAACTTTTTCGTGCAAAGCGTCGCTTATGTCGGCGTGCTGATTATGATTTACCTGATGCATATTCCGCCGACCCCTCCCGAAGCGCGCCGCGCGTCTGCTGTAGCTAATTTGAAAGAAGGGTTCGCTTACGTTTGGTCGAATCCAGCGGTGCTGGCACTGCTGACTCTCGCCTACGTGCCGCGGGTTTTTGCCGTCCCCTATCAAACCTTGATGCCGGTGTTTCAAAAAGATGTCCTGCGCGTGGGACCGGAAGGTCTCGGCATGTTGATGGCGGCACCAGGCGTTGGCGCGGTGATCGCGGTGCTCACCCTCGCGACCCTCGCCAATCGGCTCAGACGGCAGGGACTGTTTCTCGTTGCCAGCATTATCGTGCTGGGCTTTTTTCTGATTCTGTTCTCGGCTATGCGCTCGTTTCCTCTCGCGCTCGTCACGCTGGTAATCGCCGGCGCGTTTCAGATGTTTTTCCTCGCCAGTACCGCCACCATCCTGCAGCTTATCGTTCCCGATCAACTGCGCGGCCGGGTCATGAGTCTGTACATGCTCGATCGCGGCTTCATGCCGGTGGGCGCTCTGTTCGCGGGTGTCACCGCCCACTTTATCGGCGCCCCCTACACCGTGGCGACTATGGGCACCATCGTAATCGTTTTGGCCCTGATCGTTGCTTGGCTCGTGCCGGCGATCCGCCGGCTCGAAACATGATGGGGAGACTCACCGGCCATCGCTATTTCGTCGCCGCGCACCGAGGCATCAGTATACAAGCGACTTTTTATGGCGACCGCTTCCGTATGAGTCATCCTTGTCAGCACAGTGTTCCGCGAGAATCTTTTTTCCCACGCGCATGATCGTTCCTGGACATTCTTCTCTTCCTAGCGTATGCAAGATGGCGTTAAATTTCGCATGCCGTAGGAACTACGACTTTTGGAGGACACGCGATGTTTGATAGCAAGGTTGTGCGCTTCATTTTGTTCGCTCTATGCCTGTCGCTCTCCGATTCTTCGATGGCCCAGGGGCAACCGGTAAAAGAATACCATCCGTCGGTGGGCCAAGAAGGCAAAGATGTGATCTGGGTGCCGACGCCCCAGGCGCTGGTCGACAAGATGCTCGACATGGCCAAAGTCACGCCAAAAGATTATGTCATCGACTTGGGCTCCGGTGATGGCCGCACGGTGATCACCGCGGCGAAGCGGGGCGCCAAGGCCCTCGGCATCGAATACAACCCCGACATGGTCGAACTTTCCAAACGAAACGCAGCCAAGGAAGGGGTCAGCGACAAAGCGAGCTTTGTAAAGGCCGATCTCTTCGAGAGCGATTTTTCCCAGGCGCAGGTCATCACGATGTTTTTGCTCTCCAGCATCAACCTCAAGCTGCGCCCAAAAATTCTCGATTTAAAACCCGGCACGCGCGTCGTTTCCAACACTTTCGATATGGGCGATTGGAAACCTGATGAAACCGCTACCGTCCCTGGATGCAATTCCTGGTGCACAGCTCACCTCTGGATCGTGCCAGCGAAAATCGAAGGGACCTGGCACATGGCGCAGGGCGACCTGACGATTAAACAGAGCTTTCAAATGATCAGCGGCACGCTAAAGCATGGCAACGCGACCTCGCCGATCATCGGCAAACTCAATGGTGATCAGATCAGCTTCAGCGCCGCCGGCACTCAGTACACCGGTCGGGTCAACGGCAAATCGATGGAAGGCAGCGCCGGCGGCGTCAAATGGAGCGCGACTCGCGCCGGCAAGTGAACCGGAGCGAAGCGATGAAGCAAAGCGCGGGGCGGTGCGCCGATTCGGTTATCAACGAACCATGGCATAAAGTATCGTACCCCCCTCCCATCGCCCCGATCCTGCTGTTATAACAAAACTTGAATTCTTAAAAGGAGGCTCTGCTATGTATAGCGCATTTTTCTCACGCCGATTTTATTTTTCGCTAGTCTTGAGTCTGGTGCTAACCGGAGGGATGGCCCAGGCGCAGCCTGCGAAGGAGTTCCAACCCGAAGTAGGCCAAGCCGGCAAAGACGTTGTCTGGGTGCCGACGCCGCAGGCGCTGGTCGACAAGATGCTCGACATGGCCAAGGTGACGCCGAAAGATTATGTCATCGACTTGGGCTCCGGCGATGGCCGGACCGTCATCACCGCGGCGAAGCGCGGCGCCAAAGCCCTCGGCATCGAGTACAATCCCAACATGGTCGAGCTATCGAAGCGCAATGCGGCAAAAGAAGGAGTGAGCGATCGCGCCACTTTTGTCAAAGCCGACCTGTTCGAGAGTGACTTTTCCAAGGCGCAAGTCATCACCATGTTCTTGCTGCCGAGCATCAATATAAAATTGCGCCCCAAGATTCTCGATTTGAAACCGGGTACCCGAATCGTATCGAACAGCTTTGACATGGAGGACTGGAAGCCCGACGAGACCGCTCAGGTAGAGGGTTGCACAAACTGGTGCACGGCTTACTTGTGGATCGTACCGGCAAAGGTGGCCGGCACATGGAAGCTGTCCCAAGGCGAGCTGACGCTCAAACAATCCTTTCAAATGATCAACGGCACGCTGAAGAATGGCAACGCGGTCTCACCGATCAACGGCAAACTCAATGGCGATCAGATCAGCTTCAGCGCCGCCGGCACTCAATACACCGGCCACGTCAACGGCAACTCCATGGAAGTCAACGGCGGTGGCAAGAACTTAAGCGCCACACGAGCGGGAAAATGAGCCTTTGGGCTGATTGACACGGTCAGTGAATCCAAAACACCTAGGAGTAATAGTTAAGACGCTACTCCTCCTAGGCAAGTCTTCCAGCCTAAAATCAACTAATTGACAGCGACGATTCGGATCACCAAATCTGGTTTTCCCGTGTCGCTTCGAATCAAAACCACGCGAGATGGTCAGCTCTTCTTCGCTCCAGGGCCTGCATAAATTTCCAGCTTGTTGCCGTCCGGATCGAGAAAATATGCCTGCGGTCCCCAAAACACGCCCTGATTGCGATCTTCGATATTAAAGACTTCGACGCCGTTTTTACGCAGATCGTCAATCGACGATTCGAATTCCTCCGGCTTGACCTTGAAGGCGTGGTGCACCGGAGTGTTCTTCGACGAATCGTATTTCAGCGGTTCATTGCCCTTCGCCAAAATCAAGTAGTCTTCGCCAGTCTGTAAAAACACCATCCGCGCCGACTGCTCGATGACTTTCATCCCGAGCACTCCCTCGTAGAACTTTCGGCTTTTATCCAGGTCGGTCACCGGTAAGCTGAAATGTAAAACACCATGAGTCTTAAGCATTGCGAGCCTCCCTCGGCACGTGATTTCACGGCGATCCATTGTACGTTCACTAACACATAAGCCATGCCCCGCAACAGAACCTCACCAGACTAGCAACTCCTTTCCTGTATTTTGTTTCGCTAGTTCGCTAGTCAAACAGCGATATGCCGGCAGGAATGCAATAAATGAATACGGCCTCACCGTTGGCTGTCCAGATCACAAGCACCTGTGGCAAAGCAGAAAGCGCGAATTGTAGCCTCTTATACCGATCGGGGCGGCTACGCTGTGGCTTTCATTTGCGGATCTGTTCTTCGCTACGGCTAAAAGTCGATACGTAATATCCCCTCCCGCAGGACCGCTGCCCAACAAAATTCTTCGCACCGATCGATAAAACGCTCGACAGCCACTACCGGGCTCCTGCCCCTGGTAAATTCCGCCACCCCCCCTGCACGGCTCCAGGGAACGTCGTATCGTTCAAGTTTTATCTAGATG